>JAIELO010000365.1 GCA_019752915.1 Burkholderiaceae bacterium | reverse complement strand
CCCTTCACCATCGCCAGCATGGTCGACTGGGACGGATCGTAATACACCGGCAGGCTCGGTTTGGCTATGCCGCTGAACAGGGCATCGCTGGCGCGCTTGCCAAAGCCGTCCGGGATCACCACGGCCACCGGCAGCTTGCCTTTACGCACCAGCGTGCGCGCTTCGTCCTCGCTGAGCAGGCTGATTTTCAGGGCGCTATCGGCCTGCAGGCCGGCTGCGATCTGCTGGCCGACAGGACTCTGGTCGAGCATCACCAGCCCCACATCGACCTTGCTGGTGCGGGCTTCCGATCCGCCGCCGAATAGCGAACCGAAGAAAGCAGCCAGCACCACCGGCATCAGCAGATGCATCAGCAGCGCGCGTTTGTCGCGCAGATACAGTATCAGATCCTTGCGGATCAGGGCTATCAGAGCAGTCATGGTAATCCTATCAGTCGCGCAGCGAACGGCCGGTCAGGTTGAGGAAGATGTTTTCCAGCGAAGTTTTGGCGGTGGCGAAGTGCAGTAGCGGAATGCCCTGCGCAGCCAGCCAGCCCAGCACGCTGGCAGCCTGCTCGGCCGCGCCCAGTGCGATCGTCAGTTGCTGGCCGCTGGCCTGCACACTACTCACCCCGGGGCGCGCCGACAGTGCCGCCACTAGTTCCGCACCGGCCGGACTGGCCAGTTCCACCTGCAGCGCAGCTTGCGCCGGCAAGCGCTGGTACAGCGCCGCCGGGCTTTCATCGGCCAGTACTTTACCGTGATCGATAATCACCAGATGATCGGCCAGGCGCTCCACTTCTTCCATGTAGTGGCTGGTGTAGATCAGCGCGCAGCCCTGTGCCTGCAAGGCTTCCAGCGTGTCGAAGATGGCGTTGCGGCTTTGCGGATCGACGCCCACCGTCGGCTCGTCGAGGATCAGCAATTGCGGTGCATGCAACAGCGCAGCGGCAATATTCAAGCGTCGTTTCATGCCGCCTGAGAATGTGGCGGGCTCGTCTTTGGCACGGTCGCTCAGGTTGACCAGCGCCAGCACTTCCTCGCAGCGATGCTTGAGCGCCGCGCCGCGCAGACCATACAGAGCGCCGAACAACTTCAGGTTTTCCAGCGAGGACAGATCGTCGTACAGCGCCAGATCCTGCGGGACATAGCCAATCAAGCGCTTCGCGCTATTGGCGCCCTGCGTGATGGGCGCGCCGTTCAGCAAAATACTGCCGCTATCGCTGCGCAGCAGGCCGCAGATCATGCTGACGGTGGTGGATTTACCGGCGCCGTTCGGGCCGATCAGACCCACCGTCTGGCCCTGCTGCACCTGAAAGCTCACCCCGTCAACGGCTTTGCGGGCGCCGTAGGATTTGCTGAGCTGATTGACGCTGAGTAGAACCGCTGCCATACACCATCCTGTCACGGGGGTTATCGATAAGGGGCCAGAATAGCGGTGACGTGCCAATTTAGCAAGGTGGCAAATTGGAAATACAAAAACATGAACTTTTTGCGCAACACGCGGCCTAAGTAACAAGCGCGCCATCCGGCGGCGTCATCGTGGAGGTGGTTATGGCAACTCATCCGGAAACTCATACAACCGTCAAACGCTGGCAGGATCAGCTGATTTTGCTGCTGGGCCTGTGGTTCCTGGTGTCACCATGGGTGTTCTCCTACCCCATCCCGTCGGTACAGGCTGGCACCGCCTTAATTTCAGGCGCAGTGATGGCGATTCTGGCCGTGTTTGACCTCTACAAAACCTATTTCTGGGCAGTCGTGCTGAATTTACTGGTGGGAGTCTGGGTTGCTGTGTCGCCGTGGCTATTAAAAATTGCCGACAATCGCGAACTGATGTGGAATTCCCTGCTGGTGGGGAGCGCCGTGGTGGTACTGGCGCTGTGGGAAATGCGCACCGACCCCGAACTGCACAAACACTGGCCGGGCCAAGGACACCCGACCTGAACACCCTACAGGGCGTAGCGCACCACGTTGTCGCTCCACTCGAAAGCGGCCATTTCCAGCTCGACCAGATCATCGGTCGAGACAGCAAGCTCGCGCAGCGTGGGCAGCAACTGGTGATCGAGATCGCCGATGCGCTCCAGACATTCGGCCAGTTTCAGCAAGTCGCCGAAATAGCCTTCGCGGTGCAGCAGCGCGCTGCTCACCTCATCGCTGACGGGAATCTGCGTCAGAATGTCAGCCATCGGCAGACCAAACAGGGTATCCATCAGCGACATGATGCCCACTGTGAACGCGATCTCGGCAGACTGACGGTGGCTGGGGCGCAATTTGCCGGCCAGCAGTTCCAGCAAGCGGCCACGCGTGGTCGCCAGCATCAGCAGCGGGGTCATGCTATGACCTCGCTTGCTGGGCTCGGCATACAGCATGATCTGCAGCCAGCGCTGCAATTGACGGCGCCCCAGTATCATGACCGCCTGACTCAGCGAATCGATGCGGTGCCGCAAGCCCACGGCCGGCGTATTCACCAGCCGGAGTAAATTCAGCGCCAGCGAGACATCGCGCTTGATGGCGCTTTCGATGGCGCTATTGTCGGCATCCGACGTTACCAGCGTCATCAGTTGCATCACCGCCAGCTGGGAGGGCGACAGTTTCTTGCCGCTCATAATGACCGGCTTGGCGAAATAATAGCCCTGGAAATAATCGAAGCCCAGATCCAGACAATTCTTGAAGTCTTCGCGGCTTTCCACCTTTTCCGCGATGAGAATTTTCTTGTTCTCGCGGAAGCGCGGCGCCAGTTTCATCAGACTGGACAGATCGACCCGCTGCACGTCGAGCTTCACATAATCGACCAGTGGCAGCAGACGCTCCAGACCGGGCGCCGTACCCTGCACCTCGTCGAGCGCGAAACGGAAACCCTGCGTGTGCAATTCCGCCATGCGGTGCAGCAGCGCCGGGTTCACCGGCATCTGCTCACTCACCTCCAGCACCAGCCGCTCGCGCGGCAGGAAGGAGAAAATATCGGTCATCAGCACTTCGGCGTCGACATTCACAAAGCCGCGCGCATCGCCCACCGTGCGTTCCATGCCCAGTTGCGATGCATGGGCAATCACGGCCGCTGTGGCCGTCAACGGATTGCTGATACGGGCCGGCCCTACCGGGGCGTTACGGAACAGCAGTTCGTAGGCAAACAGCGACTGATTGCGATCGAGGATGGGCTGGCGACCGAGATAGAACTCGCGTACGCGCAAGTGTTCGGCTTCACGGCCGCGGGGGGACAGTTCGATCATTGCCTTTGCCAATACAAAAAGCGGCGACGCCGTCGCCATGCTGTTATTTTGACATTAAACCGCAACGATGTCTTGAACAATTTGCATCACAGTTGCGATCCTGCATACGGTCGCGGTCGCGCTGGCACTGGCGTTGCCGTTGCGCTTAGGCCTGAGGCATGCCGTCAATAAACACCTTCAACTCGCCCGGAACGAAGGCCGTCCATTGTTCATTGGTCGTCAGCGGTTGCGTCACAATGATGGCCACCCGGTCATCGGGCGTGGTCACCTGGGAAAAATCGACCTTCACGTCTTCATCCGACAACTGGGCTGTGTCGAACGGAAACTGCCGCACCAGATACACCAGCTGGGTAGAACAGTGGGCAAATAGCTCGCCGCCCGAGGACAGCAGCATATTGAAGGTGCCATAGGCGGCGATTTCGGCAGTCAGTTCCGCCAGCGCAGCACGCAAGGCTTGCGTGGCCGGACGTTCGGTACCGAAGCGGGCACGCAATTGCTGCAGAATGTAGCAGAACGCCAGTTCGCTATCGGTACTGCCGACCGGGTGATAAGCGCCATCGAGCAACGGGGCAAACGCTTTCAGGTCACCGTTGTGGGCAAACACCCAGTACTGCCCCCACAGTTCGCGCACAAAAGGATGACAGTTTTCCAGCGCCACATGCCCCTGTGTCGCTTTGCGGATGTGGGCAATCACGTTTTTGGATTTAATCGGATAGCGCTTGATCAGCTGCGCGATCGGCGAGGCGACTGCCGCCTGATGATCGACAAAATGGCGCACCCCTGCCCCTTCGAAAAAGGCAATGCCCCAGCCGTCATGGTGGGTATCTGTCTGGCCGCCACGCATGGCAAAGCCGGTAAAACTGAACACAATGTCGGTAGGGACATTGCAATTCATTCCGAGTAGTTGGCACATCGCACGATTATACCCACTGCCGCGCAGCTTCCCGCAGCGATTTCGCCTTGCTTAACGACAAAGCCGGTGGCGCGCAGCGTTTCCACGAGGGACAACGCGACGCACCACCGGCCGGCTGCGGGGCAGGAAGAATAGTTAGTGGAGTGTGGCGGGATAGCTCATGGCTTCATCGTAACTGCCGAGAAACTCATCGATTTCATCCATGGTTGGTTCGCTGGCGATCAGTTCGCTGACGTCACGCCGGAAATTCTGCGCCAGAATACCGTTGATGAAAATCTCGCGTTTGCCCCCTTTATCGACGATCTCGTAACCGCCAAAGCGCAGGGCTTCGTTACTGCGATCCACGCCAAACTCGAGGACGCTGAACTGTTCGCTGTTGTAGATGAGGTTCATAGTGCTTCCTTTCACAAGGGACGCCAGACTGCTTGCCAACGTCTTCAGCCCAGAGATGGGGCTGGAAACGCCCATTTACAAGTCCATCATGCTACCGGTCCATTATGCAGGGAATCAGGCACTAAGGCTAGGAAAGCAGATCGGCTTGCAAATCGAGCAAGGTGGCATACGGTGGCGCGCTGAGAAAGTCGCGCAGCAGCGCAAGGTGCTCGGCACTGGCCAGTCCGAGATACAGGCGTTGCGGAGGGCGCCGCAGCACCCGGTTCAGAGTGACGCGCAAAATCAGATTGCCACTGCAATGCAGGCAGCCCGGGGCGATCCGCAACACTTGCAGGGGTGCTGGGTGCGCTGCTACTTCGGCCAGATCGGCCAGCGCTGCTTGCCCGCTGGGCAAGCCTTCGAGAATAACGACGGTGTTCAGCTGCCCGTCTTGTGCGAGCCGGGCAGCGATGAGCGCTTCCCGGCCGGTTCCTGTGACCAGCCAGGTGGGCACAGCAACGTTGCACGGCCTTGCCGGCGCGCCGGCAGAGGCCGTATCCGCCACGCTGTTACACGCCTTTCTTGGCGAGCTTGCCCGGTTCCACACCCAGCTGTTTCAGCTTGCGGTACAGGTGGGTACGTTCCAGACCGGTCTTCTCGGCCACGCGGGTCATACTGCCCCCTTCACGGCCCAGATGGTGCTCGAAATACATGCGTTCGAAGGCGTCGCGGGCTTCGCGCAGCGGCAGGTCGAACGACAGATTGAACATATGATTATCGGCACCGGCGATGGTGGCACCACCGCGCACGGCAATTGCTGCGGCCGGGCTGGCCTGACCGAAGCTGCTACTACTGGCTTCTTCTGCCGGGCTGGACGACACCGGACGCGCCGCCAGTGCCGGTGCGCGCACGGTTTCCTGTGCACGGGTCAGCCCCTGCTGTACCGCCTTCAGCAATTTCTGCAAAGCAATCGGCTTTTCGAGGAAGTTCAGCGCACCGATGCGCGTCGCTTCCACCGCCGTATCGATGGTGGCATGCCCCGACATCATAATCACAGGCATGGTCAGCAAGCCATCGCGCTGCCACTCTTTCAGCAGGGTCACCCCGTCCGTATCCGGCATCCAGATATCGAGCAGCACCAGATCCGGTGCGCCGCCGGCGCGGGCCTCGCGGGCCTGCTGGGCGTTCTCGGCCAGTTGTATCGCATGTCCTTCATCGCTCAGTATCTCCGAGAGCAACTCGCGGATACCCATTTCATCGTCCACTACCAGAATATTTGCCATCTTCCCTTGCCTTCCTCATTTCGCCAGCCTCATGGCCGACAATGATTTTTCTAATCCGTGCCCACTTAGGTATTTTGCGTGGTCGGCGCTAACTTTAACAGCAAAATCACTACCGAAGCACCACTTCTATCGACATGGTTCTGAATATCGATGCGTCCCCCATGTTCGTCGATAATTTTTTTCACCATCGGCAGCCCCAGACCGGTGCCGCGGGCCTTGGATGTGACATACGGCTCAAAGGCGCGCGCGAGGATTTTCGGCGCAAATCCGGGGCCGTTGTCGCTAATTGCCAGACGTACGGCAGTACTGACACTACCATCGCCGCCCTGATAGTGGATCGCTTCACTGATCACATCGATGCGGGCCGGCGCGGCGCCTGCGGGGCGCTCCGCCATCGAGTCCTGGGCATTCTGCAGCAGATTATGGATCACTTGACGTAACTGGGTGGCATCGCCCATCACCAGCGGCAAGCCCGGCGCCAGTTGCGGATGGATAATATCGTCACCCTCGCCGGCCAGATACAGGTGCAGAATCTCTTCGATCAGGCCATTCAGGTCGAGCGACTCAAGCTGGGCCGGCGGGGTTTTCGCGTAATCGCGGAAATCGTCGACCATGCGCTTCATGGCAGCGACCTGATTGACGATGGTGGCCGTGCCACGGTTGAGCAGTTCGTTATCGGCCGGCGACAGCTTGCCATCAAGCTTCATCTGCATGCGTTCGGCCGACAGCTGGATCGGCGTCAGCGGATTCTTGATTTCGTGGGCCAGACGACGCGCCACTTCGCCCCAGGCGATCGAGCGCTGCGCCGAAATCACGTCGGAAATATCATCGAACACCACCAGATAGCCGCTATCGCCGCCTTCGATGGGCAGGCGCGAACCGCGTGCCAGCAGGGTCTGGTCATTGTCGTCCAGATTGGCGCTACGGCGCGGCACCTCGATCTGGCGCTGCCAGTGCAGACGCTGCACGGTGCGACCGGAAGCGGACTGGGCGCTCTGAGCCGAAAACGCCGCCACGATGGCACCACCGAACTCCTGCAAGCCTTCGATCTCGTCCATCCGCTGCCCCAGCATGGCCGGGCCGGACTGCTGCAGGATGCGTTCGACCGAGTCATTGCAGCTAATCAAATGGAATTCATGATCGAGCACCATCACCCCGGCCGACATATTGGCCAGCACCGATTCCAGGTGGGCCTTGGCATTTTGCAGTGCGGCGCGATTCAGTTCGACCGCCGTGCGGGCATCGAACAGCTGACGCGTCATGATGTTGAACGATTGCGTCAGCGTCCCCAGTTCATCCGAGGTGGTGACGATGGGGCGCGGTGACAGATCGCCTTCGGCCACGGCGCGCGTCCCTTCTGCCAGCAACAACAGCGGCTGGGCCAGATCGCTGGCAATCAGGAAGGCGCTGGCAATCGCACCGAACACGGCCAGCAGCAGCGTCAGGGTCAGCGTCACGATATACATCTTGCGCAAGCCCACCCGCGCCACAAAGCGTTCCTTGTAATCGGAATAGGCACTGCGAATGGTTTCGCCATCGGCGGCCAACTGCTCCGGCGCCAGCTGGATCAGTTGCAGATAACGCGGCGCCAGATGCACGCCATTTTCCTGCGGCCGCTCAGGGATGGGCAGCACCACCCGCAGGCGCAACTGGTGCACCACATCGCGCGCCGCACCCGGTGCGCTGACCAGATTGCTGTGCAGTTCATTACCGCCTTCGGGGGCGCCATACAGGCCATCGCTCTTGGCCTTGGCCATCATTTCGCTGCTCGGCAGGTCGGCACTGAGATTGCCGCCCCGGCTGGCGCGGGCGCTGATGATCAGCCCCCCTTCGGTGTCGACGATGATGGCGTTCTGCATGCCGCGCTGCTGCTTGACCAGATAGGCCAGCGTGGCGCGCTCCGTGCCAAACGGCTGTTCGGCTAACTGGTCGGCAGTGCGACGTGCCGTGCTCTGCAATTCATTCAGTGCCGTATCGAGCCCGGCCCGGCCAAGATTAATCCCCGACTGCAGCGCCTCTTCCACCGGTACGTTGAACCACGAATCGATCGAATGGGATACGAACTGCACCGACACGAGGAAGATCACCAGCCCGGGCAGCACGCCGATACCGGCAAACAGCAGCACCAGCCGGGTCATCAGGCGCGAACCGAAGGCGCCACTGCGGAAGCGCACATACAGACGGAACAGTGAAATGGCCACCAGCAGCAGCAAGGCGCCGGCCACCGCCGCATTCAGCCCCAGCAGCCAGTTGTAATAGCGGTCGAAAAAGCCGGAATTATCCGAAGCCGATGCCAGCAGAAACAGCAGGATGCTGACGAAGGCGCCGCCAACCACGGATAAATACCGCAACGCTGTATTCACTTACTCGGCCCTGTACTGGAAGATTTTCTTGTCCGACGTCAGGCGCCATTCGCTATTGTTCAAAGCGCTAATCTTGAGCGGCTTGGAAATATAGTTGGCATCCAGCCCCATGCTCAGTTTGACGTTGTAGTTCTCGCCCACTTTCAGGGCGCCGCGCGGCGCGACCACCCAGCGGTTGGGATTGCGGATCGACAGCAGCGCTTCGTCCAGCGAAGAGGAGTAATTCTGGGTCAGGCTACCGGCGATATTGACGCTGTATTTGCGGGTCAGCACGTTATAGCCGAGCACAATGGTCTGGCGCGCCACAATCGCTTTTTCATCGAACCAGTACCAGCGCGGGCGGGTAAATTCCACCTCGGTGGTGAAGTACAGCGACACGCCGTGCTGCAGGGTGTCTTCCATATCATTACTGAGTTCGAAACCATAGCGCGCATTCAGGCGATACCCTTGCTCGCCCGCCTCGACGGCAGCGCGGCGAATCTCCACCCCTTCGGCATGCGCTGCCTGCGGCAGGACGCACGCCAGTATCAGCAGAAGTTGGGCGATCAGCAGGCGAAGAACTCGTCGTGTCACGTCGTGGCCGGTACTTGGTAGGTGGGTCGAACGGTGAGAAAAGAAATGGTAGCAGGAAAGGACGGTAGAACTACGCATTTTTCTGGAACAGCGCGTAGAACAAACCATCCTGATCGAGTCCTGCGGCAGCACCGGGCAGCAACTGACCGGGAGCGTCGAGTCGCAGCGCCTGATGCCGCACCGCGAAGGCTGCCGCCTGTGCCTCGGATTCCTGTGGCCAGAGCGAGCAGGTCACGAATAGCAATTTACCACCCGGTGCCAGCATCTGCCAAAGGTTGTCGAGGATTTTGGCGGAAAGTGTTGCTAGTTGGAGCGTGTCGCCCTTGCGCCGCAACCAGCGGATATCAGGGTGACGGCGCACGATGCCGGACGCGGTACACGGCACGTCGGCCAGAATCCGGTCGAACGGCTTGCCATCCCACCAGCCAGCGCTCTGGGCGTCGGCGGTGCGCAGGGTGGCCTTAAGCTGCAAGCGTTCCAGATTTTCGCCGACCCGCGCCAGCCGCTTGGCATCGGCGTCCAGCGCCGTGACACTGGCGTCGGCCAGTTCCAGAATATGGCAGGTTTTGCCGCCCGGTGCAGCGCAGGCATCCAGCACCCGCATACCATCCTGCACATCGAGCAACGGCGCTGCCAGCTGGGCGCCGGCATCCTGCACCGACACCAGCCCTTCGGCAAAGCCGGGGATCAGTTGCACGCCAACCGGCTTTTCCAGCCGCACTGCGTAGGGGCCGATGGCGCTGGCCGCCATGCCGGCATCCTGCAGACGCGCCAGATACTGTTCCAGCGTGGTCTTGCGCGCATTGATGCGTAAGGTCAGCGGCGGCGCGCCATTGCCGGCCTGCAGAATCGCCGGCCAGCCCTGCGGCCACGCGGCACGCGCTGCATCGATCCACCACTGCG
>JAIELO010000030.1 GCA_019752915.1 Burkholderiaceae bacterium | reverse complement strand
TTTCATGGGCCGCAAGGTCCATCTTTGAAGCACCCTGGTCGCGGGGGCTTCCTAACACGGGGCGCGAGCCCTGTTATTTTTGGAGTAACACATGAAAGTAGTAGCATTCAAACGCGAATTGCAAGGTTCCGGAGCGAGCCGCCGCCTGCGCAATTCGGGCCAAACCCCTGGCATCATCTACGGCGGCACCGAGCCAGCTGTGAACATCTCGCTGGACCACAACGCCCTGTACCACGCTCTGAAAAAAGAAGCGTTCCACTCGTCTATCCTGGATCTGGAAATCGACGGCGTTTCCCAGCAAGTTGTGCTGCGTGACTTCCAAGTCCACGCGTTCAAACAACTGGTTCTGCACGCTGACTTCCAGCGCGTTGACCAGAGCAAAAAAGTGCACATGAAAGTTGCTCTGCACTTCGTGAACGCTGACGTGTCCCCAGCAGTGAAACTGCACGGCGCTACCATCAGCCACGTTGCTAACGAAATCGACGTATCGTGCCTGCCAAAAGACCTGCCAGAATTCATCACCGTTGACCTGGCAAACATCGACGTTGGCCACTCGCTGCACATCGCTGACCTGGTTCTGCCAGCTGGCGTGACTGCTGTGACCCACGGCGCAAACCTGACCATCGCTACCGCATCGGTACCAGCTGGTCACGTTTCGGCTGAAGCCACTGAAGAAAAGAAGTAATCACTGATGCCGCCCACGGGCGGTAGTTAGTACAGCCCCCGCTGGTCTGAACGCACGCAAGTGTGCACTGCCAGCGGGGGTTTTTTTATGGTTGGCCCTTTTTTTGTGCATCGCTTATGCCTATACGTCTCATCGTCGGCCTCGGCAATCCCGGCGCCGAATACGAACAAACCCGCCACAATGCCGGTTTCTGGCTGGTGGATAACCTCGCCAACAGCTTGCCGGGTACCCGCTTGCAGCGCGAAACCCGCTACAACGCCATGCTGGCACGCACCAGCGTGGCCGGTCAGGAAGTGTATCTGCTCGAACCGCAGACCTATATGAACCGTTCCGGCCAGTCGGTCGGTGCACTGTGCCGTTTCTTCAAGATCACTCCCGATCAGGTACTGGTGGTGCATGACGAACTGGATCTGATGCCCGGCATCGTGCGCCTGAAAAAAGGTGGCTCGGCCGGTGGTCACAACGGTCTGAAAGACATTACGGCCGCGCTGGGTACGCAGGATTACTGGCGCTTGCGCCTGGGTATCGGCCATCCGCGCACGCTGAGTCTGCAACAGCCGGTGGCGGACTTCGTGCTGCACCGTCCGCGCCGCGAAGATCAGGAGCTGATCGAGCAGGCCATCGACAAAGCGCTGCTGGTGATGCCGCAGATCGTCGAAGGCAAATTCGAGGCGGCCACCATGAAGTTGCATACAGCCTGAAGCGGCGGTGGTATGCTGGCTTTTTGATCACGCCAGCAAGGATGCCACCGATGAAGTTGCTCCCTCAGTTATGCCGTAATTTTCTCCCGAAGTTACTGCCGCTCGCTGCACTGCTGTCGGCCCATGGCGCGCAGGCAGTCGATGCCAGCGCCGTGGCCCAGCAGGTGAACGCCATGTATCCGCGTCTTGATGCGATCTATCAGGATCTGCATGCGCATCCGGAAATCGCGTTTCAGGAACAGCGCACCGCCGCCAAGCTGGCGGCGGAAATGCGCAGCCTCGGTTTCGAAGTGACGGAAAAGGTCGGCAAGACCGGTGTGGTGGCGATTTATCGCAACGGTGCCGGTCCGACCGTGCTGGTGCGCACCGAAATGGATGGCTTGCCGATGGAAGAAAAATCCGGCTCGCCCTACGCCAGCAAGGCGCACGCAATGCTGGACGGCAAAGACACCATGGTGGCGCATAGCTGCGGCCACGATGTGCACATGACGGCATGGCTGGGCGCAGCACGCACACTGGTGGCGCTGAAAGCGCAATGGAAGGGCACGCTGATGTTCATCGGCCAGCCCGCCGAGGAAATCGTCAGCGGCGCCAAGGCCATGCTCGACGATGGTCTGTTCCGCCGCTTCGGCAAACCCGATTACGCGTTTGCCCTGCATAGCTGGCCCAACCCTTATGGCACCATCGGCTATAACAGCGGCCCTGTATCGTCCAATTCGGATGCCATCGAAATCACCTTCAAAGGTCGTGGCGGTCACGGCTCTGCGCCGGACAAGGCGCTTGACCCGATTACCATCGCGGCCCGTTTCGTGGTCGAGGTGCAGACCGTGGTGAGCCGCGAGAAAGATCCCAAGGAATTCGGTGTGGTGACCATCGGCGCCATCAATGGCGGCACGGTGGGTAATATCATTCCGGACTCGGTGCGGGTGCGTGGCACGATCCGCTCGTATAGCCCGGAAGTGCGCGCCAAGCTGCTGGCCGGGGTGCGCCGGATTGCCAATGCGGCAGCGGCGATGTCCGATGCCCCGGCACCGGAAGTGGAACTGATTACCGGTGGTGCGGCCATCGACAATAGCGAGGCACTGGTGCAGCGTACCGAACCGGTGTTCCGGCAAGCGTTTGGCGCTGCCAATGTGCAGCGCATGCCGGCCATGACGGCCAGCGAGGATTTTTCGCAGTTCGTCAATGAAGGGGTGCCGTCGATGTTCTTCTTTACCGGCGTGTATGCGCCGGCCGATGTGGCGGAAGCGGCGAAGCCGGGCGGCAAGCCGATCGCCTTCAATCACTCGCCATACTACGCCCCCGTGCCGGAACCGTCGATCAAGACTGCCGCACAGGCGATGGTGCTGGCGGTAATCAACGTGCTGCAGTAATTAGCCGCAGCAGGCAGCTTCGTACCGCAGCGACTAGCTGCAGCGGCAGTCAGCCGCTGCAGCCAAGCGCGGGTCATAGTCCCAGCCTCAGTCCCAGCCGCAGTGCCAGCCTTAGCGCTGGCTGGCAATCCAGCGCTGCACGCGCGCTTCCAGTATCGGCAGCGGCAAGGTGCCATCGCCGATGACGACTGCGTGGAATTGCGGGAAGCTGAACTTGTCGCCCAGCGCCGTCTGGGCACGCTGGCGCAGTTCCTGAATTTTCAGTGCGCCGATCTTGTAGCTGAGCGCCTGCGCCGGCCAGACCATATACCGTTCGATCTGGTTTTTGGCACGCGCTTCCGGCCAGCCCAGGGTCTCGACCAGATAGGCAATCGCCTGTTCGCGACTCCAGCCCTTGGCGTGTAGGCCGGTATCGACCACCAGCCTTGCCGCGCGCAGCATTTCCGCATTCAGGTGACCGTAATACGCCACCGGATCTTCATACAATCCCATCTCCTTGCCCAGCGTTTCCGAGTACAGCGCCCAGCCTTCCGTGTAGGCCGCGCTGTTTGGGTTTTCCGTACTGAACTTGCGGAAATCCGGTAGTGGCAATTCCTTCAGCAACGCAGCATGCAGGTGGTGACCGGGCACGCCTTCGTGCAGGAACAGGCTGACCATGTCGACCCGGCTGTACTGTTTGGCATCGTTGACGACCGGCCAGAACACGCCCGGATGGGAGCCATCGGCGGCCGACGGCGTGTAATGGTCGGACGCCGTGGCGCGCGTCAGTTCCGGTTCCAGATGCAGTTCCAGCTGCGCTTTCGGAATCAGACTGAAGTAGGTGGGCAGTTTTTCCTGCACCTGCGCATAGATGGCGCGGTAGGCGTCCAGCACCTGCGCGTCGCTGGTGAAGATGCGGTACTGCTCCTGCGCTGCGACCCATTGCGGCAGCTGTGGTGCCGGCCCCGTGTAACCGAGGCGCGGCGCCAGTGCTGCCATCTGCTGCTGGATGCGCGCCACTTCCTGCAAGCCCAGTGCATGCACGGCTTCGGCCTGCAGCGGCAGATTGGTGCTGTCCTTGATGCGGGCGGCATACCACGCGGCGCCGTTCGGCAGGGCACTCCAGCCGCTGCTGGCGCGGCTGACCGGCAGGTAATCGTTCTCGAGGAATTGCACCAGACGGTTCAGGGCTGGCGCGATACCGCGTTCGACGGCAGTGCGGTAGGCACTGGTGAGTTGCTGGCGATCGGCCGCGCTAAAGCTGGCCGGGAAGCGCAGTACCGGGCTGTAGTAGATGCTGCGCTCGACGCTGTCGCTGCGCAGTGCGCGCATCTGTGGCAGCAGGGCGGTGGTGATGGCGGCCGGTTGCACCACGCCGCTGCGCACGCCTTGCTGCATGTTGGCAATCGCCTGATCTATCCACGCAGGTAACTGTTTCAAGCGGTTCAGGTAGGCGCGGTATTGTGCGACGGTCGCCAGCGGTTGCGAGCCATTGCCGTCGGCATAGTTGGCCAGCGTACTCGGCACATTATCGAAGTGGTTCAGCGGCAGCAGGTGCTCGGGGAAAGACTCGAGCTGCATCGCGTTGTTCAGTTCGTAGGTCAGCAGTTCGTAAGTGAGCTGATCCTGCGCCGCCAACTGGCTACGCTTGAGGGTCATCAGCTGCTTCTGCATGGCGCGATACTGGTTGAATTGCTGGGCGCGCAGTTTGGGCGAGATGCTCAGGCCGATCTGGTCATCGTAGCGGCTATCGCCGTTGGCGGTGGCAAACAGCAGGGGATCGAAACGGCAGCGGGCGCGGTGGAACTCGGCGGCGATGCGCGCCAGTTGTTGCGCGGCGTTGCCAGCTTGCGTTTGCGCCTTGCTGTGGCCGGTGTTACGGGCGGCGCTGGCAGGTAGGGAGACGCCGCTACCGAGTATGGCAGTGGCGAGCAGGGCGGCGGTGAGGGCGGAGCGGGAGCGGCGGACAGGCGACATACGGTTTCCTCGACAGTGAAGGCTAGGGGCTAGCTCAGGCAGTCTAGCATCTCGACACCCCATGCAACAGGGGCGAACCCCGTTGCCGGTGGTCCGCCCCTGACTGGTGCTGCCGATGCAGCGTTGCCTACATTAGCTTAGGCCTGTTTTGCCTTGCGACGACGGGCTGCGAAGCCGGTGATGCCCAGGCCAGCGAGCAGCATGGCATAGGTTTCCGGTTCTGGCACGGCCTGTGCCAGACCGTCCATGGCATAGATGTCTGCCGTCGATTTAGCGTAAGCCGGATTGGCCAGAATGTTCTGGTTCAGGTTCCAGCCCATGGCATCAAACGCAGCCAGATCGTTCTGGGTGACCGAGCCGACTTCGCAGGCCGCAGCAGTCGGATCCATGATGCCGATCTGTTTGGTGCTCTGGTAGCAGCCATTGCCCATTACGAAGGCCTTGTTGTCCGAAAAGTGCGAAGCCTGATGGCCGTCGCCGTTGTAGGCGCCGGTCGAGAAGGTTGCAGCAACCTGATTCGGGCTCACCAGATTGAACACGTTTTCGCCATCGATCGAGAAGAAAGCATCACGGTTGGCCGCCCACTGCAGCTGGCGCGTGCCATCTGGGTTGAGGCCGTTACCGTAGCGGAACAGGTCGAGCGTGCTGCCGATCGAATAGTCGTCGACGTGATCGCCATCCAGGTAATGGGCGTAAGGACTGCCAGGGTGACCATAGGCATCAAAGGCGTCGGCGCCGCTGACAAAGCCCAGCGCATGGCCCAGTTCGTGAGTAGCCACGCCCACGAAGTCGTACTGGCCATTCGAAACGCCATTGGTCGGGTTGAAGTCAAAGCCAAACGACGAGCTGAACGTGATACTGGCGTCAAAGGCGTTGGCTGACTGACCGGTGCTCAGATTGAGTGCCTTGAGTACGGCGGTGTTCGCCGACAGGTACTGGTTCATATAGCTATTGCCGGTCGACAGGCGGCTGGTGGTGGTGTCGATGCCGGTCTGGGCGGTTTTGTCGAGGTAGTTACTGACGCGCATCGACAGGTTGCCATTCGCGTCCAGTGCCGACAGGTGCGACACGGCGATGTTATCCAGCGCACTGCTAGCGGTGCTGGCCAGCGCGCCGTAGACGCTCGATACCTTGACGTCATTGCTGAAGCTGCGGGTGCTGCCCAGGATGCCAGGATCCAGTGCCTCGAAGCCGATCTGGATGCGGATGGTCACGTTGTTGGACAGGGTCTGGTTCCAGTAGTTAGCAGCTTTCTGGAAGGCGAACAGTGCTTCGGCGCCATGTGGGGCGGTCGCAAAGCTATTGGTGCTATCGATCAGAACAATATTGGCGGCGCTGGCCGGCAGAGCCAGAGCTGCGGCAACGGCCGCTGCGGCGACATTCAAAACCAGGGATTTCTTCATTTCACATCTCTCCATGTAAGCGGTATTTGCAGTCCGGGCTTCGTTGGCCAGGTCACCTGGTGGTAGGTTGCTTAGCTGCCGGCGTCGTTGAGGCCGTCATAAAAGCGTAACATAAGACTAATTTTTGTTGACTTAAGATTACGCAACTGGCTGGAAAAATTTTAAAAATACAACAGTTGTGTATCTAATTTACAAATTTTTACAGGTGTAAGCGTGGACATGTGGCGTTTGACGGAGCGTGAATGTTGTCGCAATAGCATGTCAGTGCTGGCAACCGGCACCTTGCCGGTTGGGAAAAAGGATGGCGGGCGGGTACTACCAGCGTTTGCCACGCTGCCCGGTGCAGGATGGTTTTGGAGAAGGGCGGCGGGGAGAGGTACAATAGAGCTCTTTTTTTGACAAAATGCGCCCAAACCTCAGCGATCACCGCCTGAGTTGCCGCTTTTGTTGTCATTCCGTAGTGATGGTGGTGGTTCTCAACAACCTGTATGGTGCTGGTGCAGCGCTGCACGCTTCCGCCTAACTCGCTGAACTTTAAGGATTTTTCATGAGTCTCCAATGCGGCATCGTCGGCCTGCCTAACGTCGGTAAGTCCACCCTTTTCAATGCGCTGACCAAGGCTGGCATTCCAGCCGAGAACTATCCGTTCTGCACCATCGAACCAAACGTGGGCGTGGTGGAAGTGCCTGACCCGCGCATGGCGGCGCTGGCCCAGATCGTTAAGCCAGAGCGTATGGTCAACGCCATCGTGGAATTCGTCGACATCGCCGGTCTGGTGGCCGGTGCCTCGCAAGGTGAAGGTCTGGGTAACCAGTTCCTGTCGCACATCCGTGAAACGGACGCCATCGTCAATGTGGTGCGCTGCTTTGAAGATGACAATGTGATCCACGTGTCGGGCAAGGTCAGCCCGCTGGACGATATCGAAGTGATCCAGACCGAACTGGCACTGGCCGACCTCGGCACCGTCGAGAAAGCGATCCACCGCGAGAACAAGAAAGCCCGTTCCGGCGACAAGGATGCCGCGAAACTGCTGGCAATCATGGAACGCATCGTGCCGCACCTGAACGAAGCCAAGCCAGTGCGCGCCATGGGTCTGGATGCGGACGAGATGCTGCTGATCAAACCGTTGTGCCTGATTACTGCCAAGCCGGCCATGTATGTGGCCAACGTGTCCGATAGCGGCTTCACCAACAACCCGCTGCTGGACCAGCTGACCGCCTACGCGGCGACCCAGAACGCGCCGATCGTGGCCATCTGCGCCTCGATCGAATCGGAAATCTCCGATCTGGAAGACGCCGATAAAATCGCCTTCCTGAACGATATGGGGATGGAAGAGCCGGGTCTGGACCGTCTGATTCGCGCCGCATATAAGCTGCTGGGTCTGCAAACTTACTTCACCGCTGGTGTCAAAGAAGTGCGCGCCTGGACCATTCATATCGGTGACACCGCGCCGCAAGCGGCTGGCGTGATCCACACCGACTTCGAGCGTGGTTTCATTCGTGCGCAAACCATCGCTTACGATGATTTCATCCAGTACAAGGGTGAAAGTGGGGCCAAGGAAGCGGGCAAGATGCGCGCCGAAGGCAAGGAATACGTGGTCAAAGATGGCGACGTGCTGAACTTCCTGTTCAACGTGTAACAGCCTGTTTCCAATAAAAAGCCTGGCCTCTAATGGATGCCAGGCTTTTTTAATTAGCGTGACCCAGATTTACGATGGCCGCCGCGCACCGATCAGCAAACCCGCCGCCACCAGACTGATCACCACCACCGTCACCACCGACGCCTCCACGCCAAACGCGCCGCCGGTTAGCCACTCCGCACCGCTCAACTGCCCGCGCAGCAAGCCTTCCTTGGTCTGGTGGCCGGAGACGGCAGTGGAAAACACCTGGCCCACGCAATAGTTCCAGGCCACGTGGTTGGCAATGCACAGCCACAGGCGGCGGGTGCGCATGTAGATCGCCGCTTGCATCACGCTGTAGGCGCACAGGGCGGCGATGCCGATCAGGCTGACGCCGTCATTCGGCAAATGGCCCAGCGCGAACAGGATGGCGGAAATCACGATGGCCCAGGCGCTGCCCAGCGATTGCTCCGTGATGCGGAACACGATGCCCCGGAACAGGATTTCTTCCGCCAGCCCCACCAGCACCAGTTCCGCCAGCGGCAGCAGCAACGCCAGGCTCACGGCATTAACGCCGTCCAGCTGATAGGCGCCCAGCAAGCCCAGCATCGCAAACACCGAGCCCACCAGCCCCGCGCCCAGTAACAGGCCGAAGGCCACTTCACGGCCCGCGCCTTGCGTGCCAAATTCCGTCAGCGCGCGCTGTTCCGTGCTGCGGATGAACCAGCGGTACACCAGGAAGCTGATCAGGGCCGCCAGCAATTGCGGCCAGGCCACGCGGTAGGCTTTGTCCACCAGTTTGCTGGCCACGATCATCGTCAGCGGCACCGGGGCAAACGTCAGCACGGCGCCGGCGACGATGCGCACCACCGGGTGCGCCCACAGGCGCGCCGCCAGGGATGGCTGGTTGGTCGTGGCGGTGTTCGGGGTGGGCATTGCCGCTGCTTCACCCATCGCTTGTCTCCAGTAGGTGATTGATTCTTATGGTTTGTTATGGCTGGTTTTCGACATCGGCGCGCGCCGACCGGATGCGCTCGCCAAACGTGCGCTGGCCCAGGACTTCAATGGCTTGCGCCAGGCACTGCGACAGTGGTGTGTCTAGTTCCGCGTCCAGGCTGTCGGCCGCCATCTTCGTGGCGCGCCAGCAGGCCTGCACGCGCGGTAGCAGGGCGTGGCCTTTTTCGCTGAGGCTGACGATGCGCTGGCGCGCGTCGAGCGGCCCCGGTTCAATCAGCAACAGTCCCTTTTTTTGCATCAGCGCCACCGTCTGTGTGGCCGCCGGCTGCGTGATGCCAGCCACGTCGGCGATCTCGCCGATGGTGACTTGCCGGCGCGTCGACAGCACCCGCATCACGGGCGTAAAACGGGGCCGGTAATCCGGCAAGTCCGCTTCCGCATACGACGCTTCGACGGCGCCATCGAGCAATTCGATCAAGTGGCGCAATTGTGTACCCAGTCCTTGTTTCATGTCGCAAATAATATCAGTGGTTATATAAGCGGTAAAGTAATTCTCAGAAAAACAACTCGGCGGCAAAAAACAACTTATTTGCCGCCCTCAGCCTCGAATTCGGCGATGGCCTTGGTGAACTTGTCCATCAGGGGATTGGGCACCGCCAGCGACAGCTGGTAATGGGTGATTTCCAGCTTGCCGGCCGTGTGTTGGAGCACGCCACTGGCCTGGCACACGCCCATTTGCGTCTTTAACTGTTCGTCGAACCACGCATAGCGCTGGTCAGGCGACCAGTAGACATTGCGCTTGATGGCGGTGAAGGCCCAGGCTTTCTTGCGGTCGAAGAACGGTTTGGCCCAGGCGCGGAATTGTTCGCGGGTCCACACTTCCGACTTGTCGGTGCCGATATAAATTCCATCCGGTGCCATCTTGTCGAAATACACCGGGTCGGCCTTGCAGAATGGGGGCATTATGCAAAATCTCAAGACGGGCGATGACTTCGCATGTGTCGTGTACGTCCCCAGCC
>JAIELO010000243.1 GCA_019752915.1 Burkholderiaceae bacterium | reverse complement strand
CGCTGTTGAAATCGACCACGCTTTGAGCAAAAGTACCGATCGTGTAGGTCTGAACGGCAGCCATAGCTGGCAGAGCGAATGCGCTTGCTGCGATACCGACTGCTAACGCCAAAGATTTAAGTTTCATGCAATTATCCCCAAAAAAGATTCGCCTAACTGCGGCACCTGAAGTCAGCCACGCACAAGCATGTTTTCTGCAACTTCCTAACTTAGGGAAATAGTATCACGAAATTTCAAAAAAGCATTTCTTTTTCGATATTTTTCATTCATTTCACACAATTAAAATTTCTCTTAAGAAACCTTACAAAAAAAGCGACCCGCAGGTCGCTTTTTTATTGATGGCAAAGAAAGATTGCGCTTATTCGGCGCTCTCGCCTTTCTTGATCCACGCTGCCAGCTGGTGCGGACGCAGGCCGTCGTAATCTTCGAACGGCTGATGGATCCACGGATTGTGTGGCAGTTCTTCCATCTGGTAATCCGGCTTGAAGACCGAGCAACCCTTGGTCCAGATCACGGCCGAGCGCACTTCCGTTACGTCAGGGAAGTTTTCCGTCAGGTGCTTCATGACTTTCACCAGCGTTACGCCGGAGTCAGCCAGATCGTCCACCAGCAGGATGCGGCCGCGCAGCGGGCCTTTGGTCATCGTCATGTATTTGGCGATGTCCAGATCACCGCGCACGGTGCCCGCTTCTTCGCGGTAGGAACTGGTCGACAGAATCGCCAGTGGCACATCGAAAATACGCGAGAACACATCGCCGGGACGCACGCCGCCGCGCGCCAGGCACAGCACCTGGTCAAACTTCCAGCCCGATTCATGGACTTTCAGTGCCAGACGCTCGATCAGACGGTGATACTCGTCCCAGCTGACCCAGAGGTGTTTTTCGTTCGATTGCGGGTTGTTCATAACTCAGTCCTTATTACTCGAATGGGTGACGCAGGACGATCGTTTCCTCACGATCCGGACCCGTCGATACCATGTCGACCGGCACGCCGACCAACTCTTCGATACGTTTGATGTAGGCACGGGCGGTCGCTGGCAGCGCCTCGAGCGACTTGGCGCCCACGGTGCTTTGCGTCCAGCCCGGCATTTCTTCGTACACCGGCACGCAGCGTGCTGCCTCTTCCGCGCCAGACGGGAAGATATCCACGGCCACGCCGTCGATGGTGTAGCCGGTGCACAGCTTCAGGGTTTCCAGACCATCCAGAACGTCCAGCTTGGTCAGGCACATACCCGTCACGCCGTTGATCTGTACCGAGCGACGCAGCAGGGCTGCATCGAACCAGCCGCAGCGGCGGGCGCGGCCCGTCACGGTGCCGAACTCGTGGCCCACTTGCGCCAGATGGTGGCCTACGCCGGCATCGGTTGGCAGTTCCGAAGGGAACGGACCGGAACCGACGCGGGTGGTGTAAGCCTTGGTAATACCCATGATGTAGTGCAGCATGTTCGGGCCCACGCCGGCGCCGGCAGCAGCATTGCCTGCCACGCAGTTCGACGAGGTCACGAACGGATAGGTGCCGTGGTCAACGTCCAGCAGCGAGCCCTGGGCGCCTTCGAACAGCAGGTTGGCACCGGCTTTGTGGGCAGCGTACAGAGCGCTCGACACGTCGGTCACCATCGGACGCAGACGTGGCACGTAGGCCAGTGCATCATCCAGGGTTTTCTGGTACTCAACGCGCGGTGCTTTCAGATAGTGTTCCAGCACGAAGTTGTGATAGTCCAGATTTTCCGCCAGCTTTTCAGCGAAGCGTTTTTCGTTGAGCAGGTCGGCCACGCGAATCGCGCGACGCGCGACTTTGTCTTCGTAGGCCGGGCCAATACCCTTGCCGGTGGTGCCGATCTTGGCAGCGCCACGGGCCGCTTCGCGGGCCAGATCCAGTGCCGAGTGGTAAGGCAGAATCACTGGCGCAGCATCCGATACTTTCAGACGCGATGCCACTTCCACGCCGACTTTTTCCAGCTTGTCGATTTCGCGCAGTACATCCGGCACCGACACCACCACACCGTTACCGATGTAGCAGGCCACGCCCGGACGCATAATGCCCGACGGGATCAGTTGCAGCGCGGTTTTCACGCCGCCGATGACCAGCGTATGGCCGGCGTTGTGACCGCCCTGGAAGCGGACCACACCCTGTGCATGATCGGTCAACCAGTCGACGATCTTGCCTTTACCCTCATCGCCCCACTGGGTACCGATGACGACGACGTTTTTTGCGTTTTTCTTTGACATCACACTAACCTAAGTTTTTAAGAATCCAGTTACTACCACTATCGTCGAGGACCAGCGCACGATCGCACTCGAACTCGTCCAGTTCGTTGCTGTGACCCGGCAAGCTCTGGATCACCACTTCGCCGGACTTGCGCAGCTCGGCGATTTTTTCCTTCAACTCCGGCGCATTGCCCCACGGTGCACGGATCGAATGCTTGCGCTCCGCGGTAGGTAACAGACGCGCCAGTTCGCGCAAATCGAGCGAGAAGCCGGTGGCGGGACGGGCCCGGCCGAACGCCTCGCCAACGTGGTCATAACGACCACCGCGCGCGACCGCATTCGGCAGGCCGGGCACGTACAGTGCAAACATCGCACCACTTTCATACTGATAACCGCGCAGGTCGGCCAGATCGATCGCCACTTCGGCGCGACCCAGTGCCGACGCTGCCAGCGCAGCCAGTTCGGCCAGCGCTTTGCTGATACCGGGCAGATCCGGCAGTACTTCGCGGGCACGCCCCAGCACATCGACGCTACCGTACAGGCTAGGCAGGGCCAGCAGTGCGGCGCGCACCAGCGGCGCGTAATCCTGCGTCAGCGCCTGCAGGCCCGGCACATCATTGGCACGCAGCAGCTGGACGATGTGCGCGGCATCGCGGGCCGCCGCAGCATCCCCTTCCAGAATCGCGCGCAGCACACCGACGTGACTCAGATCGAGACGCACGGCGGTGAAACCGGCCAGTGCCAGCGAGGCCAGTGCCAGTTCCTGAATTTCCGCATCGGCTTCCAGGCCGGCATGGCCATAGATCTCGGCACCGATCTGCAGTGGCTCGCGGGTGGCATGCAGACCCGATGGACGGGTGTGCAGCACGCTGCCGGCGTAGCACAGACGGGTGACGGAGGTGCGGTTAAGCAGGTGCGCATCGATACGCGCCACCTGAATCGTCATGTCGGCACGCAGACCGAGCATGCGGCCCGACAGCTGGTCAACCAGCTTGAAGGTGCGCAGGTCGGTATCTTCGCCGGCGCCGGTCAGCAGCGACTCGAGATACTCGAGCAGCGGTGGCATCACCAGTTCGTAGCCGTACAGACGGAAGTTATCCAGCATCAGACGACGCAACTCTTCTATCTTGCGTGCTTCCGACGGCAAAACGTCGGCGATATTCTCGGGCAAAAGCCAATTCGGCATGGGAAACTGAGACTGAAGTAATTAAAAAATGAACAATGCGCAACGCGCACGTCGACCGACAAGCGGTAGGCCGAACCTGATATTTTACGCGAAAATGCGTTTTGACAGGAGAAAAAGATGCGCTAAAGCACGCGGAACCGCCCTGACAGGATGCCATCCGGCATCCTGTCAGGGGTTAAGCCTTACTTCTTGCCCGCAGCAGGGGCGGCGCCACCGGCAGTGCCGGAGCTTTTGAAGTATTTGAAGAAGTCGGAACTGCTATCCATCACCATCACGTCGCCGTGATTTTTGAAGGTAGCGCGATACGCTTCCAGACTACGATAGAACTTGTAGAACTCGGGATTTTTACCGAAGGCTTCGGCATAGATGGCCGACGCCTTGGCATCGCCCTCACCGCGAATCTGCTCGGCATCGCGATACGCTTCCGCGAGAATCACGGAACGCTGACGATCAGCATCGGCGCGGATTTTTTCCGAATCGGCCGAACCGGTCGAACGCAGCTCATTGGCCACGCGCAGACGCTCGGCCTTCATGCGGTCATACACCGAGTTATTAATCTGCTCGACGTACTCGACCCGCTTCAGGCGCACATCGATGATCTCGACACCGATCTGGGTCGCTTCGGCCACCACCTTGGTGCGGATACCCTCCATCACCTTGCCGCGCTGACCAGAAATCACTTCGCCCACGGTGCGCTTGGTAATTTCTTCGTTGAGCGCCGCCTTGACGATTTGCGACATGCGGTCACGCGCACGGTTCTCATCGCCGTTGAAGGTCACGTAATACAGCTTGGCCTGACCATCGGCACGGCCGATGCGCCATTTCACGAAACTGTCGACCAGAATATTCATCTTCTCGGCCGTGATGAAACGCTCGGCATCGGCCGATTCGATCGTCAGCAGGCGATTGTCGAGGAACACCACGTTCTGGAACGGCGGTGGCAGCTTGAAGTGCAGGCCCGGCTCGCGGATCACTTCCTTGATCTGACCGAGCGCGAACACGATCGCATATTTGCGCTGATCGACCACGAACACAGTGGACGACAGCAGCAGGAAGGCGACAAACGCCGCTACAAGGATACTGGCTATACGGTTCATTAACGGCTCTCCCGGTCACGTAAGGCTTCGCGCGCACGCGGATCACGCTGACGGTTCACTTCCACCGTCGGAATTGCTTCAGTGCTGGTCGCAGCAGGCTTGGCGGCGTTGGCAACATCGCTCGCGGCGGCTTGCGCAATCAGCTTATCAAGCGGCAGATACAGCAGATTGCTGCCCGACTTGGCATCCACCATCACCTTGCTGGCACTCGAATAAATCTGCTGCATGGTTTCCAGATACATGCGGTCACGCGTCACAGCAGGCGCTTTCTGATACTCGGTCAGTACCTGCTTGAAGCGGGCCGCGTTACCGGTAGCGTTTTCCACCACCATCGAGCGATAGCCCTCGGATTCCTGCAGCAGACGCGAAGCGGTACCGTGGGCTTTCGGAATCACGTCGTTAGCGTAAGCCTGACCTTCATTCTTCTGGCGCTCGCGATCCTGCCCTGCACGTACGGCATCGTCAAACGCCACTTGCACCTGCTCGGGCGGTTGCACGGCCTGCAGCGTCACGTTCGATATCAGTACGCCGGAAGCGTAACGGTCGAGAATCTGCTGCATCAGTTGCTGGGTTTCCAGCGCCACCTTGTCACGGCCTTCGTACAGCACGAAGTCCATCTTGTTCTTACCGACGATTTCGCGAATAGCAGTTTCCGCCACCTGACGCACGGTATCTTCTTCGTCGCGGTTATTCAGCAGCCAGGCTACCGGATCTTTCAGCTTGAACTGCACGGCGAACTGGATGTCGATGATGTTTTCATCGTCCGTCAGCATCAGCGACTCGCGCGCCTGCTTGTTCTTGATATTGCCGCGATAGCCGATTTCCACCATGCGCATCTGCGACACTTTCACCGTTTCATCGCTCTGGAACGGATACGGCCAGCGCCAGTTAAAACCGGCACCGGTGGTGTGGCTGATTTTGCCGAAGGTGTAGACCACGCCGGTCTGACCTTCCTGCACGATGAAGGAACCGCTGGCCAGCCAGATCAGGCCGATTACCGCGGCCACGGCGCCAGCCGTGGCACGCAGGCCGGCAGCATCCGGACCGGGACGATTTGGCGGCGTCGCACCGCCATTGCCGTCCGGGCGCTTGTTCTGGCCGAACAGACCGTTCAGGCGCTGATTGAAATCGCGCCACAGCTGTTCCATATCGGGCGGGCCTTCGCCCGGCTTTTTGCCTTCGTTGGCTTGCGGCTTGCCGTCCTGCTGATCCGAACCCCAGCGCGGGTCATTCAGATTGGCTTTCAGGCCGAGACGTTTGAAAATCGAGGGGACACGCATTAGTGTGATCCAACTTGAGTGAGGGTGGGACTGCTTGCTGCTGCCGTGACATCTTCTGCGTCGGTCGCTTCTACTGCTTCTGCTGCTACTTCTACTGTCTCGCCATCCCCGCAGTCATAAGCCTGCTGGAGCCGCGCACCGGGCGCCTGCTTGGCCCATTCGACAATGGCGCCACGCATCAGATCCAGACCGGCACCGGTACGGGCGCTGAGGAAGACGCGGGAAATCTTATCATATTCATCGCGCTCAACCGAGGGCTCCAGTTCGGCCGCGTCGATCTTGTTCCACACCAGAATCTGCGGAATATGATCGGCACCAATTTCCTTGAGCACCAGATTGACCTGCTCGATCTGCTCCATGCGCACCGGCGACGAGGCGTCGACCACGTGCAGCAGCAGATCGGCGTGTATGGTTTCTTCCAGCGTGGCGCGGAATGCCGCCACCAGCTGGTGCGGCAGTTCGCGCACGAAACCGACCGTATCCGACACCACCACATTACCCACTTCCTGCCCCATATAGACGCGGCGCGAGGTGGTATCCAGGGTAGCGAACAACTGGTCGGCGACGTACACGCCGGCCTTGGTCAGGGCATTGAACAGGGTCGACTTGCCGGCATTGGTATAGCCGACCAGCGACACCGAGAAGGTCTGACTGCGGCCACGCGAACGGCGCTGGGTTTCATGCTGCTTGCGCAGCTTGTCCAGCCGCGCGCGCAGCGCTTTGACGCGCTCGCCGATCAGCCGGCGGTCGGTCTCGAGCTGGGTTTCACCGGGACCGCGCAGACCGATACCGCCCTTCTGACGTTCCAGGTGGGTCCAGCCGCGAATCAGGCGGGTGGCCAGATGCTGCAACTGGGCCAGCTCGACTTGCAGCTTACCTTCATGGGAAGCGGCACGCTGGGCAAAAATATCGAGAATCAGGCTGGTACGGTCCAGCACCCGGATATTCAGGCGCTTTTCCAGATTGCGCTGCTGGGCTGGCGACAGCGCGTGATTGAAGATGACGATTTCGATGCCGTGATCAAGCACCGCAAGGCCGATTTCGTCAGCCTTGCCGCTGCCGACGAAGTAGGCGGCGTCCGGCGCCGCCCGCTTAGCCGTAATGGTCGTGATCGGATCTGCACCGGCCGAACGGGCCAGTAATTGCAGTTCCTCGACGCTAGCGGCGAAATCGCCCTGACCGAAGTCGATACCGACTAGTGCAGCACGCATACGGTCAGGCGAGTGAGACAGGTGAATGGTAGACGTTGCGGCAAGTGCTTATTCCGCGTCCGAATCGATGCTCAGGTTGACGGCACGGGCCGGCACCACGGTCGAAATGGCGTGTTTGTACACCATTTGCGTCACGGTATTGCGCAGCAGCACAACGTACTGATCGAACGATTCGATGTGACCTTGCAGCTTGATGCCGTTGACCAGATAGATCGATACCGGCACGTGCTCTTTGCGCAAGGCATTGAGGAATGGGTCTTGTAACAGTTGCCCTTTGTTGCTCATAACAGCTCCATTTTTGTGTTGTTGTGTTCGATTTGGAGGCGAAACGCTTAATTTCAAGTACGTGGCTCAACGAAAGTCAAATGATTTTCGTTGAAACACCGCTCGCCAGAGAGAGAATGGTGCTTCTAAGCCACTGTAACCTGTTTTGACTTTTTTTGCTTTGTGTAGCGCAAAAAAAATCCTTAAAAACGCCTTATTTCCCGCCCGTTTTGGAGAACGGGTTCTTACCGGTACGCAGTTCGATGCGCAGTGGCGTACCGATCAGCGAGAAGGTATCGCGGAAATGCTTTTCCAGATAGCGCTTGTAGGGTTCACCCACCGCATCGAGTGCATTACCGTGAATCACGATCACCGGCGGATTCATACCACCCTGGTGCGCATAACGCAGCTTCGGACGGATCGAACCCTTGCGACGCGGCTCCTGCTTCTCGACCGCTTCGATCAGTGCCCGGGTCAGCTTAGGGGTGGACAGATTCGCCGTAGCCGCGGCATAGGCCGAGTCCACCGACTTCATCAGCGGGCCGATGCCCTGCGCTTTCAGTGCCGAGATGAAATGGGTCTTGGCGAAGGACAGGAAGTCCAGTTTGCGGTCGATGTCGATCTTGATTTCATCGCGTTCGTCGGTACGCAGACCGTCCCACTTATTGACCGCCACCACCAGTGCGCGGCCCGTTTCCAGCACGAAGCCGGCGATGTGGGCATCCTGCTCGGAGATGTCCTGCTGGGCATCCAGCAGCAGCACCACCACGTTCGCTTCCGAAATCGACTGCAGGGTTTTCACCACCGAGAATTTCTCGATCGCTTCGAACACCTTGCCGCGACGGCGGATACCGGCCGTGTCAATCAGCGTGTACTGCTTACCTTCGCGCTCGAACGGAATCTCGATCGAATCGCGGGTGGTGCCCGGCATGTCGAAGGCGATCACGCGCTCTTCACCGAGCAAGGTGTTGATCAGGGTCGACTTACCCACGTTAGGCCGGCCAACCAGCGCGATCTTGATACCGTGGTCGGTCTTTTCCAGCTCTTCCGGATCTTCCGGACGCTGGGCAAACGCCAGGTTCAGTGCCTCTTCCACCAGATCGGCCACGCCGTCGCCGTGTGCCGAGGAAATCGAATACGGTTCGCCCAGACCGAGCTCGTAGAAGTCCGCCACCACCGAGGTGTAGCGCATGCCTTCCGACTTGTTCACGACCAGCATCACCGGACGACCGCTCTTGCGCAGGAAGTCAGTGATGGTTTTGTCGTGCGGCGTCAGACCCTGACGGCCGTCGACCAGAAACACGACGATGTCGGCTTCGGCCACGGCCTGCTTGGTCTGCAGCGCCATCTGGTGCATGATGCCTTCCTTGGCGACCGGCTCGAAGCCGCCCGTGTCGATGACGAGGAAGGGACGTTCGCCGACACGGCCCTCGCCGTAGTGACGATCACGCGTCAGCCCGGGCAAGTCCGCCACCAGCGCGTCGCGCGAGCGGGTCAGACGATTGAACAAGGTCGATTTCCCTACATTGGGTCGACCCACTAGTGCGATTACCGGCTTCATTATTTACTCGACCGCGAGTGCGGTCACTGTCCCTGATTGGGTTTGGAAAATCAAATTCGCGCCGGCGATCACAGGGTCCGATTGAATCGGGCTGCCATCGGTCGCGGCGCGACCTATAAATGCGCCATCTTCCCGCGACAGGAGATGGACATACCCCTGGAAGTCACCGACTGCCACGGCACGACCGTACGACACAGGGGTCGACAGGCGGCGGTAGGACAGTTTGTCATTCTTCCAGGCGTTGCTGCCGTTTTCACGGCTGTAGGCTGCAACTTCACCTTTGTCGTCGGAGACGAATACAAAACGCTGGTCCACCGCCACGCCCACATCGGACGAAGCTGGCTTGCTCCAGTGCGGCGCACCGGTCAGCGCATCAAAGCAGGCCACCCGGCCCTGATACGACACCGCGCACACATCTTTTTCGAAAATCACCGGAGTGCCGGCAATATCGGTCACACGTTCCAGTTCGGTCGCGCCGCGTGGCTCACCAACCACCACTTCAAAGCGCTGCAGACCGGTTGCCAGCGTCAGCACCAGCAGCTTGCCGCCCGGCTGGGCCACATACACATTCGGGCCGTTGATCACCATGCCGGGCGCATTGCGCAGCGTCAGCGCCGGGGTGGTGCGTGCCACCGACCAGCGTTTCACGCCGGTTTTAGCGTCGTAGGCAGTAATCTGGTTATCGACACTGCGCACCACCACTACCCCGCCACCGACCACCGGTGCCGACAGCACTTCGCTGCTAGCTTGTGCTTTCCACAACTGTTTGCCACTGACATCGTACGCAAGGATAACACCCTTGGTGCCACCCACTGCCAGTACCTCGCCATCGCTGCCCACACCGGCCGTCAGATCGGTGCCGGTTTTGACACGCCACTGCTCTTTGCCGGTGGCCGCATTCAGACGTACCAGTGCGCCGTCACCATCGGCCACGTACAGACTTTCGCCTGACAGTGCCGGAGTAAATACAGCGGTACCGGCTTTAC
>JAIELO010000341.1 GCA_019752915.1 Burkholderiaceae bacterium | reverse complement strand
CGGCATACGCAGGGCAGTGTGCAGCACGGCGCGTTGTTCAGTAATATTAATTTTTTCGCCGGCGAACATGGCGTCGCGTAGACGTTCCACGCCGCGTTCGCGGGCCAGATCGAGCAGCAGTTCGATGCTGCGGCTATCGAGGCGGTTCTTCGAATAATCGAGGAACAGGCCGGCCGCATCGACCGTCAGTTTTGGAAAGCGTTGCGCATCGTCGGCAAACAGCTGGCGCAATTGCCACTGGCGGGCAGTGCTGGCGTGGGCGGCGAGGGCTTGAAAGCTGGAAGTAGAGGTCAGAGCTGGCTGGCGCATAATGGTCGGCGGTGTTGGAAGCTGATTAGTGGCTGATGTAGGGGATGTGGAACATCATACAATAAAAAAAGGTAAATTCACTACGTTTCTGTAAAAAGCCTGCGTATTTCGTGTTTCTGAGGTGGTTGCTGCCTCGCTTTGCCGTGCGGTGTCCGGTTGCGGGGTGTGTGCAGGCGGCGACGTTTGTCAATTTGCTCAATAAAAAGTCTGGTCAGGACAAAAATTTGTAGTAAAATTTCACGGAATTCATTGATAAGGAACGATCATGGCCTTGCATCCAGTCCTGGAACGCGTCACCGCACGCATCATCGAGCGCAGCAAACCTTCGCGTGGCGCCTATCTTGCCCACCTCGAAGCGGCCCGCATCAAGGGCGTGCAGCGCGGTGCGCTGTCGTGTACCAATCTGGCGCACGGTTTCGCCGCCTTCCCGGCCAACGATAAGCTGGTACTGAAGGAAGTCAAGAAGCCGTCGGTAGCGATTATCTCCTCCTACAACGACATGCTGTCGGCACACCAGCCTTTCGAAGGCTATCCGCAACTGATTAAAGATGCGGTGCGCGAAGTGGGCGCCGTGGCGCAATTTGCCGGTGGCGCACCCGCCATGTGTGACGGTGTGACGCAGGGCCAGCCGGGCATGGAGCTGTCACTGTTCTCGCGTGACGCGATCGCGATGGCTGCTGCCGTAGCGCTGTCGCACAATATGTTCGACTCCGCCGTGTATCTGGGGGTGTGCGACAAGATCGTTCCGGGTCTGCTGATCGGCGCACTGCATTTCGGTCACCTGCCTGCCGTGTTTGTGCCGGCCGGTCCGATGACCACCGGTCTGTCGAATTCCGAAAAAGCCAAGGTGCGCCAGCTGTACGCTCAAGGCAAAGTCGGTCGCGAAGAACTGCTGGAAGGCGAGGCCAAGTCCTACCACGGCGCCGGTACCTGTACCTTCTACGGCACTGCCAATAGTAACCAGATGCTGATGGAAGTGATGGGTCTGCACCTGCCGGGTGCCGCCTTCATCTCCCCGAACACCCCGCTGCGCGACGAACTGACCAAGGCCGCCGCCCGCCGTGCTGCCGTGATCTCGGCGCAGTCGGATGAATATCTGCCAGTCGGCCATGTGGTCGATGAAAAATCTATCGTCAACGCCATCGTTGCACTGCTGTGTACCGGCGGTTCTACCAACCACACCCTGCACCTGCCAGCGATTGCCAAGGCTGCCGGGATCGTGATCGACTGGAACGACTTCGACGAACTGTCGCGCGTGGTGCCGCTGCTGACCCGTATCTACCCGAACGGCGACGCTGACGTGAACCACTTCCACGCTGCCGGTGGTACCGGTTTCGTGATTCGCGAACTGCTCGACGCCGGTCTGCTGCACGACGACGTCACCACCATTCTGGGCAAAGGTCTGCGCGCTCACGCTGCCGAACCGTTCCTCGGTGCCGACGGCAAGGGCGTGGTGTGGAAAGACGCACCGCTCGAATCGGGCGACGAAAAAGTACTGCGCAAAGCCGGCGTGCCATTCTCCGCCGATGGCGGCATGGTGCTGGTAAAAGGTAATCTGGGTCGCGCCGTGATGAAAGTATCGGCCGTGAAGCCGGAACATCGCACCGTGGAAGCGCCGGCGCTGGTGTTCAACTCGCAGGAAGATTTCATGGCCGCCTACAAGGCCGGCAAGCTCGATCGCGACTTCGTCGCCGTGCTGCGCTTCCAGGGGCCGCGTGCCAACGGCATGCCGGAACTGCACGCGCTGACGCCGGCACTGGCGAACCTGCAGGACGCTGGCCGCCACGTGGCACTGGTGACCGATGGCCGTATGTCGGGCGCTTCGGGCAAGGTGCCTGCTGCGATTCACGTATCGCCGGAAATTCTGGCCGGTGGCCCGCTGGGTCTGGTGCGCGATGGCGACATCATCCGCCTGTGCGCCAATGCCGGTACGCTGGAAGCGCTGGTCGACAGCGCCGTCTGGCATGCCCGTTCGATGGCCAGCGCCGACCTGTCGCCGAATCAGGTGGGCATGGGCCGCGAACTGTTCTCGATGTTCCGCAACAGTGTATGCGAAGCGGAAAAAGGTGCGACCACCTTCCCGCTGCCATCGCCGATCCCTACCACGGTAGGCCTGCACGACAAAGACCCGGTGGGCAACACCGTACCGGGTTCCGATGAAGACTACTCGATGAAGAAAGACGCTTAAATCATGACCATGACTCTGCTCGACATTATGCGCACTTCCGCCGTGATCCCTGTGATCGCGATTGACGAACCTGAACACGCTGTGCCGCTGGCACGTGCGCTGGTCGCCGGTGGCATCCGCGTGCTGGAAGTCACGCTGCGCACCAAACACGGTCTGGGCGCGATCAAAGCTATGTCCGAAGTCGAAGGCGCCATCGTTGGCGTGGGTACCCTGACGCAGCCGGAAGAATTTGCTGCGGCACGTGATGCGGGCGCTGTATTCGGCGTCTCGCCGGGCCTGACCGCTGCGCTGATCGCCGCCGCCAAGAGCAGCGGCCTGCCACTGCTGCCAGGCGTGATGACGCCATCGGAAGTGATGGCGGCACGCGAGCATGGTTTCCGTCAGCTGAAACTGTTCCCGGCCGTACCAGCAGGTGGCGTCGGCATGTTGAGTGCTATCGGTGGTCCGTTGCCGGACGTGACCTTCTGCCCGACCGGCGGCATTTCGCAAGAGACCGCGTCGCAATTCCTCGCGCTGAAAAACGTCGCCTGCGTAGGCGGTTCGTGGCTGACCCCGAAAGATGCGATCGCCGCTGGCGACTGGCAGCGCATTACCGATCTGGCCAAAGCGGCTAGCGGTCTGCGTTCGCGCTAAGTACCGGCTCCCTTGGGCGCGGTGTGATGCCGCTGGTTCGCCAGCGGGTCACAGCGCGTTTTTTTGTTTGGGGTTTAGATAACCCCGGGTTTAGATGGCTTGCTGTTGCAGGCAGTGCAGGCCGGCTTCGGTGGCCAGTTTCAGCACCGGCGCGGCCAGTGCGGCATCGCGGTAGTAGAGGATGTTGGTGTCGTCCCAGCCGGCCGCGTAGATGCAGCCCAGTTCCGGCATGATGATGAATTGCGATGGCACGCCGTAGTCGCTGTAACGGCACTGGCGCAAGTAGCCTTGCTTGTCGTTGTAGCGTTTCAGTTCGAGGCGTGCTTTGGCAGGCCAGCGGCCGCGATAGCGCACCGTGTAGAGTGGCGTGAGGTCGTACAGAGCGGCCCAGTGCTGCGCGAAGCGGCGGTTACGCTGCTCGCGTTCCTCGCCTTCATAGCAATCCAGCAAATGCCATTCGCTTTCGTCTTCCAGCCAGTGGTCGAACACGGAGATGGCGATCCCCTGCAGACCGCCGTCGCCAGCCAGTTCTTTGATCTGTTGCAGTTGCGGGAACTGGCGGGTGATCGCTTCGGTCGCGCTGGCGTCAGCGCGGGACAACATCTTCATGACTTCCTCAACTTCTATACGTGGTGATGCGCCATTCTATACGCTGCGCGGGCGTAGTGTCATGTTCAGGCCGATCGGCGACATGGTGAAGGCCATGCGCTCTTGCGGTTCGGCGCCACTGGCCGTGCCCAGCGTGGCGATGTCGAAGCTGCTCAGTAGCATGGCGCTGGCCAGTTTGATCTCCAACAGGGCCAGATAGCGCCCGGGGCAGGTGCGCAGGCCGGCACCGAAGGGCATCGCCAGCTGTTTGTTCATGGCGTCGCTGCCCTGACGCAGCCAGCGTTCGGGATCGAATTCGTCGGCCCGCACGACATGCGCTTCGCTGACGCTGTCGCGCCGCATCACGCACCACACCAGTCCTCCCTTGGGAATCTGGACATCGCCAATCACGCTGTCACGCAAGGCTTCCAGCGGGATGAACGGTGCCACCGGTTTCAGACGCATGGCTTCCTGGGCGCAGGCATCCAGATAGTCGAGTGCGTCCATCTGTTCGATATTGAAGCTGGCCGGATCGGGAGCGAGGCGCAGCACTTCTTCGCGCGCCTTCTGCAGCGCTGCCGGATGCTGCTGCAGCAGATACAGCATCCACGCCAGCGTATTGCTGGTGGTGTCTTCGCCGGCCAGCAGCATGGTGGTGACGTTACCTGCCACGGCGATGTCGTCGACGCCACTGCCACCTTCATCGGCGGCGCAGATCATTGCTTCGAGCAGATTGGCTGGATGTTCGCGCCGCTGCGGCTGTTCCTGCAGCCGTGCGCGTGCGCTGGCGATCAGGGCATCGACGGCGTTGCTCAGTTCCCGCACGCTGGCATCGAGCTGGCGGTCGCGCGGCAGGCGCAGGTAGCGCCAGTAGGGGAATAGGGCGATCGAGCGGCGCGCCACTTCGGGCAGAATCACGTCCATATGGCGCTGGATCACGTCCTCGCCACCGTCGATGGTATTGACATCGGTGCCGAAGGCCAGTCCGGCGATGATGTCGACGCTGTAGCGTTTCAGGTCGTCGCTCAGGTCGATCACGCGGGCGGTGCGCGCTGCTTCCTGCCAGCGCTTCTGCAGGCGCAGACCGACCGCTACCAGCGAAGGGAAATAGGCTTTCACGGCATGTGGCGCCAGCGCTGCCATCACCATGCGGCGCTGATCGCGCCAGGCGGCGCCTTCGGCCATAAAGACGCCGGGGCGGCCACCCATTTCATCGGATACCTGCGAGGTAATCGACGGGCGACGGAAGCCATCGGGCCGGTCGCGCAGGGCGGCGTTGACCAGTTCGTGATCGGCCAGCACCACGATCGGGGTGTTGCCGAAACTGATTTTGAATACCGGGCCATATTGCTGGCTCCAGTTTTCCACATCGCGGTGAATGCGCTCGGCACCGATCTGCGGCAGATTGCCGGCCAGCGGCCAGGGGCGTGGCCCCGGTAAGTCTGCAACCGTACGCAGGGTATCGGTGTTGGTGCTGAGTGTGCGTTCCATGAAGGCTCTCCCGTCGAATGATGGCCTACTATGCCGTGGTCTGGGGCTGCGCGTATTGAACGTTTGCGACAAGGCTGGCAGATTTGCAACAGCGCCGTTGCCGTGTGCTTTAGTATAAACTTTATCCATGTCCACGCCACCACCAGCTCTGACGCGCCTGATCGTGCCCCGCTTTACGCTGGCTTCCTGCGTGCGTGCCTATATCACGCGCAGCACGGTGGAGCAGCCACTGCTCGAACCGGCCAAACGTTTCAATCACTATCCGGCCACGCCGCACTGTGCGATCACCTGGTTTATCGAAGGCGATGCCGAGGTGGTTGAACCGCCCCATGCGCCGGATCGGGCAGTGCGGGTGGTGTTTACCGGCCCGCAGAGCCGGCCCCTGATGACCTACAATCCGGGGCCGGTGCGCATGTTCATGGTGATGTTCTATCCGCAAGCACTGCATGCGCTGACGGGACTCGATATTCCGGACTGGGTTAATCGCTGGGATGCGCTGGAAAAAGTGCTGCCGTCAGAGTGGGCGCAACTGGGCGCTGCGGTGCTGGCAGCACCTGACGATACGGTCCGGCTGACGTTGCTGGAAGCCTTTCTCGAACCACGCTGGCAGGCCGTGCGGCCCGGCGGTGCGGCGGCGACGGCGAGTGACTGGGTGCGCCATCTGGCGTGGCAGGTGGCCGATACGTCGCTAGGGCGGGGCGTGCGCAGCATCGAGCGCCACATCAAGGCGCGCGCCGGACAACCGCTGCGGCGGCTGTTGCGGCTGCAACGTGCCGAAGCCCTGTTCTTCGATGCGCGCGAAGAATTTCTGGCGGGCCGCGTGGTCTGGTCCGAGGTGGCGGCCCGTGGCGGCTATTCCGATCAGGCGCACCTGTGCCGCGAAACGCGCGAGATTACCGGGCATAGCCCGCACGAGCTGGCGCGGGTGCTGAAGTCGGACGACGAGAGCTACTGGATTTACCGCATCTGGTTATAGAGCTGGCTATCCAGCTGACGCTCAATCTGGCGTTGAACTACTCCGGCAGCACGCACGCGCTGCGGTTGCGTCCCCCATGTTTGGCTTGATACAAGGCGCGGTCGGCCGCGCCGATCAGCGTCTCGATGTCATGCTGGAGATCTGCATGCAGAGTGGCGATGCCGATGCTGACCGTGACTTGCTGCGCGCTGCTGTGCTGCGCGTGAGGAATCTGCAGCGCCAGTACGCTGGCGCGGATCGCTTCGGCGATGCGCTGTGCCTGCACCAGATCGGTGTCCGGCAGGATGATGCCGAATTCTTCGCCGCCATAACGCGCCATCAGATCGCACGGACGTTTCAGGACGGCAGCCATGGCACTCGCCGCGCGGATCAGGCATTGATCGCCTTTCTGGTGGCCGTAATGATCGTTGTAGGGCTTGAAGTGGTCGATGTCGATCATCAGCAGCGACAGCGGCTGACCATTGCGGCGCGCCCGCCGGTGTTCGCGGTCGATGGCGACGTCGAAGTGGCGCCGGTTGGCGACGCCGGTCAGGCTGTCGGAGAAGGTTTGCGAACGCAGCACCAGCGCCTGTTCGCGTAGCAGTTTCTCGCGCGCCACGGCGATGCTGACGTCGCTGATCTGGATCAGACAGTGGCGCTCGGCGCCTTCCACCGCGATCGGGGCGATTTCGATGGCTTGCTGGATGCGTTCCTGCCGCTCGGCTGCCGCTGCGCTGGCAAACAGGGCGAACGGTGCTTTGTTGAGCGATTGCGAAAGCAGCGACGGGAAGTTATTTGCCAGCGCCTGATGGATCGCCATCGCCACCCTGCCTTCGGCCAGTTCAGGGAAGCAGGCGAAAAAATCCTCTCCCAGTACCTGCTTTTCGCTGAGCCCGGAATAGCGGCGCATCCAGACATTCCACAGTACGATGCGCTGCTCGTGATCGAGCACGATGGCGCCCATGCTGATGGCTGACAGCACGCTTTTCAGCAGGCGCAGTCGGTGGGCTGGCGGCGAGTTAGGCATGGAGCGACCTCAATCCTGACCCATCGCGCGGGCAATGTAGCGGCCGATCTGCTGTTGCAGGTCATGCAGGGCCGACAAGTCCAGCACAAAGGCGACATAGCCCTGAATCTGCTGGCGTTCCAGCAGAAAGTCGATATGCAGCATCAGCACCACGGTATCGGGCGCGCTGCCCGAGGCGCGCAGAATTTCATCGCTGGTGCCGACATGGTATTGCGGCAGCGAGCCATGCAATTCATGCTCGAAGATATTGGCCAGCGTGCCCACGCAGGAGTTCAGGATGATATTGCCGATCTCGCACATGGCCTCCTGTTCCATCTCGGTGAGTTCTTCCAGCGGCACCGCTTCGCCCACCATCATCCGCACGATTTCCAGACTTTTATCCTCGGGGAACATGAGGATGGCTTTGGTCGAGAATGCGCCTTCGTAATGCTGGCTGACGCCGCAGATCCGCTCGGCATCCGGATCCTTGTCGTCGAGCAGGCGGGCCGCCTCGCGCCGGTCGACAAAGCTGATCGACGGCACCGACATCAGCACCGCTTCATTGACGATGGCACTCATCGCTGCTGCTGCCTGACCGACACCGATATTGAATATCTCGATCAGCGCGTCGTGTTCCAGTTCCGAGAGCGTGAACATGATCAGGCTCCGGCGAGCGTGGCCAGCAGGCTGGCAATGCGCGCCGGCGTGATAGGTTTTTCGACAAAACCCAGCCCCAGTGCGGTGGCCCGCTCGCGGGTGGCGGTTTGGACATTCGCCGTCAGTAGCGAGATCGGGATCGCCGGCCACGAGTGGCGTAACTGTTCGGCTGCCGCCATCCCGCCCATGCCGGGCATGTTGACGTCCATCAGGATCAGATCCGGGCTGACGCTGGCTACCTTCAGCAGCGCTTCCTCGCCGCTATCCGCTTCTTCGATGCGCCAGTCGGCATGCAGCTGGCCGATGTAGTTGCGTGCCATCATGCGCGAGACGCGGCTGTCATCAACGATCAGGATAGTCTTGGGTAAGGTCATCGGGTTCCTCTGGCAGGTCGTTCGTTTCGCTGGGCTATTGGCCGATTCTCGCATAGACATCGGGTCTGCGGGCGATCTTGCGTGCCCCGCTGCGGCGTGGACACCACGTTCCCTGAACGCAATGTTCAGGCAGTTTCATTTGAGTGTTTCCATGGGGTAATTTCGGCGTGCCGGACACTATCCGTTAAAATAGCGCCCATTCCATTTCCCTCCATCCTCTCGAATAGACTGACCATGACCCAGGACGAACTGAAACAAGCCGTAGCCCGCGCCGCCATTGAATACGTGGTGGATAACGAAATCATCGGCGTCGGTACCGGCTCCACTGCCAATTTCTTTATCGATGAACTGGCGCTGATCAAGCACCGCATCAAGGGCGCCGTAGCGTCGTCGGAAGCGACGGCGGCGCGTCTGCGCGCGCACGGCATCGAGGTGTATGACCTGAACGACGTGCCAGCGATCGCCGTCTACATTGATGGTGCCGATGAAATCAACCACACCGGCGCCATGATCAAGGGCGGCGGTGCTGCGCTGACGCGCGAAAAAATCGTCGCTTCCGTGTCCGGCCAGTTCGTCTGCATCGCGGACGGCTCGAAACTGGTGGACGTGCTGGGCAAATTCGCCCTTCCAGTGGAAGTGCTGCCGATGGCGCGCAACGCTGTGGCACGTGAATTGAGCAAACTCGGTGGTACGCCGAAACTGCGCCTGAAAGCCGGCACGGACGAAGCCTTCGTGACCGATAACGGTGGCAATATTCTCGATGTGGCAGGTCTGGCGATTTCCGAACCGGTGGCGCTGGAACAGCAGATTAATCAGATCGTCGGGGTGATTGCCGTGGGTCTGTTCGCGGCTCGGGGCGCGAATGTCTGCCTGCTGGGCATGGCCGAAGGCGTGAAGAAACTGACCTTCTAAAGCAAAACAGGCTGGCGGCGCGTGCCGTCAGCCTGTTTTGCAATGACGGCAGGCCGGTGGCAGGTGCCGCCAGCCTGTGTCAGACTAGACTTAGTCCGATGGCGGCACGTAGCCGGCAGCGGCATCGGCACCATCGCCGAAGAAATGCTTTTCCATCTGCTGCGCCAGATATTTACGGGCGCGCTGATCGGCCAGATTCAGACGGTTTTCGTTGACCAGCATGGTCTGATGCTTGAGCCATGCAGCCCAGGCTTCTTTCGACACCGATTCGTAAATCTTCTTACCGAGTTCGCCCGGATACGGTGGGAAATCCAGACCGTCGGCTTCTTTGTTGAGTTTGATACATTGCACGGTGCGAGCCATCTGCGACACTCCTAAAACTGAACGTAAAACGCCATTATAAGGTTTTAATCAGAACCTGGGACTTGCGCTGCCAGTTGTACATGCGCTGGCGGTCCTTCGGCAGGGCGTCCACGGTGACGGGCACGAAGCCGCGCTTCTGGAACCAGTGCGAGGTGCGGGTGGTCAGCACGAACAGCTTTTGCACGCCGATGGCGCGCGCGCGGTTCTCCATGTGCTTGAGGATGCGCTCGCCGTCGCCCTGGGCCTGCACTTCGGGATTGACCGTCAAACATGCCATTTCGGCCATCTTCTGTTCCGGGAACGGATACAGCGCGGCGCAGCCGAA
>JAIELO010000355.1 GCA_019752915.1 Burkholderiaceae bacterium | reverse complement strand
TCCGTACTTCCATATCGAGTACGGTATCCGGCCAGCGGATATTCAGGCCGCCTTCAGGCAGCTCGAAATCGCTCGGGATTTTAATCTGCACGCGGTCCGGATCGAAGTCGATCACGGCGCCCGATTCGATAATGTCGGTGACGCACTTCATCGATACCCACAGCCCCGTGTAGCGGCTCATGGCCCAGGCATGCAGACCGTAGTCGATATATTCCTGCACCGAAGCCGGATACAGCACCGGAATCCCGCAGGCATTCAGAATGTGATCCGACTGGTGCGCGGTCGACGAGGATTTGGCGGCATGGTCATCGCCAGCCAGTACCAGCACGCCGCCATGTTTGGCCGAACCGGCATTGTTGGCATGCTTGAAAACGTCGCCGCAGCGGTCCACGCCCGGCCCTTTGCCGTACCACATGGAGAACACGCCGTCGTACTTGGCATCCTTGAACAGATTGGTCTGCTGGGTACCCCATACGGCGGTGGCAGCCAGATCCTCGTTCATGCCCGGATGGAATTTGACGTGATGCGCGTCGAGATATTTTTTGGCCTTCATGGCCGTCATGTCGACGCTGGTGACTGGCGAACCGCGGTAACCGGTGATGTAGCCCGCCGTATTCAGGCCAGCTTTCAGGTCGCGCTCGCGCTGCATCATCGGCAGGCGGATCAGCGCCTGGGTGCCGGTCATAAAGGCGCGACCGCGCTCCAGCGTCCATTTGTCGTCGAGGGAAATTTCCTGGTCCGAGTGCGAGCCCGGCTCCAGTTGCGAGCCCTTGTGAGGTGCGTTCATATTGTCTCCATTATTTTTTTGGCCATGCACTGCAGGGCCGTGGTCGGCCCCTTGGTGCGCGTTGCGCCGGCTCTTGTGAAGCCGGCGCAACGATGAATAGGTGGTTTCGTTTAGGGTACCACAGGCCAGTGTCCCGTTCTGTGCGGGACTACCGGCTTTTCACCCGTATTGCTTTACTCCGGATAACGCCAGATCATCAGGCGGCAGCAGGATCCTGCAGCACGCCACGTTTGATCTGGTCGAGTTCAATCGATTCGAACAATGCGCGGAAGTTACCTTCGCCGAAACCTTCATCGCCTTTGCGCTGGATGATTTCGAAGAAGATCGGACCGATCACGTTCTGGCTAAAGATCTGCAGCAGCAGTTCGCGCGAATGCTCGCTGCTCTGGCCATCGATCAGAATGCGCAGACGACGCAGTTCTTCCAGATTCTCGCCATGGTGCGGCAGGCGACGGTTAACCAGTTCGTAATACGTCTCGATGGTGTCCTGGAAGCTCATGCCGGCAGCCTTCAGGTCTTCTACGGTCTTGTAGATATTGTCGGTACCCAGCGCGATGTGCTGGATGCCTTCGCCGTGGTATTCGTTGAGGTACTCGGCGATCTGCGACTTGTCATCCGACGATTCATTGATCGGGATGCGGATCTTGCCGCATGGCGAAGTCATGGCTTTCGATTTCAGGCCAGTCAGCTTGCCTTCGATGTCGAAGTAGCGCACTTCACGGAAGTTGAACATCTTCTCGTAGAAGTCAGCCCATTCTTTCATGCGGCCACGGTAGACGTTGTTGGTCAGGTGGTCGATATAGGTCAGACCATGGCCAACCGGATTGGCGACGGTGCCGGGAATGGCGACGAAGTCGACGTCGTAGATGCTGATATCACCGATGGCGCCTTGCTCGCCACCGTTCTTGCCGCGCCAGCGGTCCACCAGATACACCAGCGAATCACCCACACCCTTGATGGCAGGGATATTCAGTTCCATCGGGCCGGTCTTGTTATCGAAACCCCATGCACCCTGCTCCAGCGCGCGCTGGTAGGCAAACGCGGCGTCCTTGACGCGCAGTGCAATCGCGCAGACGGACGGGCCGTGGGTGCGGGCGAAGCGCTGGGCGAAGGAATCCTGCTCGGCGTTGATGATGAAATTGATGTCGCCCTGACGGTACAGGGTCACATTTTTGTGACGGTGACGCGCGATGGCGGTGAAACCCATGCTCTCGAACAGCTTGCCCAGAGCAACCGGATCTGGTGCAGCGTATTCGACGAACTCGAAGCCGTCGGTCCCCATCGGGTTGTCCCAGGGTGTGAATTGCATGCTAGTCTCCTTGTTTGAATAGCGCACAGTATAGAGGCGATCCTCCAGCATTTAATTGCAAACAATTCCCCAAGATGGCGCGTATGCGCAATAATATTGCAGTGTTTTTCGATTTTAGAGGGTTTTATGACCAAGATTACGCTAGACAAAACTGACCGCAAAATTTTAAGTATTTTGCAAGGCGATGGCCGCCTGTCGAATCAGGATGTCGCGGAACTGGTGGCGTTGTCGCCTTCGCCGTGCCTGCGCCGCATCAAACGGCTCGAAGAAGCCGGGGTGATCCGCCAATATGTGGCGCTGCTCGATCCGGACAAAATCGGCCTCGGCCTGCTGGCCTACGTCAACGTGCGACTGGAAAAGCATAGCGAAGCCGGTGCCCACAGCAATGCCCGGGCACTGGGCGCGCAGAATGCGCCGGTCTCGCCACGGGCCGACTTTGCCGTGTCGGTGGAACAGTGGCCGGAAGTGGTGGCCTGCTATGCGATGACGGGGGAAATGGATTACCTGCTGCGCGTCCATGTGGAAGACATGGACCACTTCTCGCGTTTCATGATGGCCACCTTGCTGCGCCATCCGGCCGTGCTGGATGTGAAATCGAGTTTCGCTCTGCAGCGCATCAAGGACACCACCGCCCTGCCGCTGCTGTAAGCGCTGAGGTTTTCAGGGTTTGCGGGCGCGCCACAGCGCCCGCAGCCGATCCAGCCATTTCACGGCGAAGCGCTGGTTGGCTTTCATGGCGTAGTCGAAGGTGGCGAACTGCTCGTCGAGGGCTTCCTGCAGCACACTGGCCGGATTGGCCGGCGGCAGCTTCAGATAGGCGTCCGCCTCGCCATAATCGCGCTGGATTTCCATGCCGGCCTTGCGGGCAATATGCATCATGGTCTTATTGGACGACAGGCAGTGCATATATAAGGTGTCGACGTCGTGATTGCGGCAATGCATGGCCGCACGCTCGAACAGCTTGGAACCTATCCCCAGCCCGCGTGCCGATTTACTCACCGACACGCCAAACTCGGCGACCCGCTCCTTTTCCGTCACCTCACTCTGCCCCGGCTCGCGCGGCGCAAACGCCAGATGACCGACCGCTACCAGCCGGAATAGCCGGTTGTAGACGCCAAACACCATGTCGCCGGAAAAATCGATGCCGCTGACATAATGTTCGATGCGCTCGTCCGGCAGCATACTGCCGAAGCGCAGCAGCCGGTCGTTCGCTTCCAGTCCGAGAAAATGCCGCACTACCCGGCGCCGGTCGCGCTCGTGCAATTCCTTGACCCGCACAGTGGGGCGACGCTTGCCCTTACCCCAGCGGCGCAGCGGATTCTGAAACAGGTCGATTGAGCTCATCTTGGCATGCTCGCAGGGGGCTAGGGTGGCTAGGTGCTATCGCGCGCATCTGCTCGGGTGATGCTGAGAGATGCTTATGGTGCAACGCAACATACTCCGATTGTACCCTGCTTTACGCAGCGCTGCTGGCGTCGTCCTCGGCGCTGGCCGCAGCGCCCGGCAGGGCGGCGGCCACCGCCTGCACCCGGGCCTGATGCACGCGCTGGGGAATCTGCTGCGGTGTGTCGCCACAGGCGCGGGCAATCGCCCCGGCATCGACCCCGCGTGCGGCTGCCAGCGCCTGCTCCAGATAGGCGCGTTGCGGGAAGGGCGTCTCGCGGAAACTGGCCTGCGTGCCGATCCGCCCGCGCGCATCGCATTCGGTCGCGGCCAGCATCTGCACAAAGCGCTCCGGCTTGCGGAACGCATCGCAGCGTTCCAGCAACTTGACGATGGTACTGGCACGCAGTTGCAGGGCACGCCCGACGTTGCCATGCTCGCGCGTGGTCATCACGGCCAGATCGCGGCACTCGCTTGGCACCCGCAGGCGCTGACAGAGCTGCTCGACCAGCGGCACACCGAGTGCTTCATGGCCATGGTGGGACGGCCAGTGTTCGGCCGGCGTGACGCCCTTGCCCAGATCATGCAGCAAACAGGCTACCCGCGCCGGCAAAGCCAGTTGCAGCGCGGCGGCACAGTCGAGCACCTGCAGCACATGGGTGCCGGTGTCGATTTCGGGATGCCATTGCTCCGGCTGCGGCACGCCCCACAGCGCATCGAGTTCCGGCAATATGCGCGCCAGCGCGCCGCAGTCGCGCAGCACTTCCAGCATCCGCGAAGGTTGCGCTTCCATCAGGCCGCGCGCCAGTTCCTGCCAGACCCGCTCCGGCACCAGCGCGTCGACTTCGCCCTTGGCCACCATCTGCTGCATCAGCTCCATGGTTTCGGGGGCGACCGTGAATTCGGCAAAGCGCGCAGCAAAGCGCGCCACCCGCAAAATCCGCACAGGATCTTCTTCAAACGCGGGCGAGACATGGCGGAATAGCCGCAGCGCCAGATCGCGCTGGCCGCCATACGGATCAGTGAGCGTGCCATCGGCCGCTCGGGCGATGGCGTTAATGGTCAGGTCGCGCCGGATCAGATCCTGTTCCAGCGTCACTTCGGGCGAGGTATGGAATACAAAGCCTTTGTAACCGGGTGCAGTTTTGCGTTCGGTACGCGCCAGCGCATATTCTTCCTGCGTGCGCGGATGCAGAAACACCGGAAAATCCTTGCCGACCGGGCGGAAACCCTGTGCCAGCATGGCCTCCGGTGTGGCACCCACCACCACGTGGTCGTGGTCTTTGACGGCAAGGCCGAGCAGCTGGTCACGCACCGCGCCGCCTACAACATAAATCTGCATGAATCTAGTCCGGCATATCGGCGTCGTGTTTCGGCGCGCGCTCGGTTTCGGCCAGCGCTTCGCTGATCCAGCGCGCCACGGCAGGATGGGCAATCACGCGCTGGCAGTAAGCATCCAGCGCCGGTGCCAGTGCCACGCCATAAGTACGGAAGCGCATCACCACCGGTGCGTAGAAGGCGTCGGCGATCGAGAATTCACCGAACAGGAACTGGCGGTGACCGAAGCGCGACAGGCACTCTTCCCAGATTTCGCTGATCCGGCCGATGTCGGCCTGCGAACCGTTGGTGCGGCCACGGCCCGGAAAACTGGCGCGGATATTCATCGACATGGCATTGCGCAGATCGCCGAAACCGGCGTGCATTTCCGCGCACACCGAGCGCGCCATGGCGCGCGCTGCCACATCTTGCGGCCACAGGTGCAGCTCGGGGAACTGCTCGGCCAGATATTCGCAAATCGCCAGACTGTCCCAGATGGTCATTTCACCGGCCAGCAGCACCGGCACGCGGCCGCTGGCCGTATATTCGCAAATGCGGTTGGCGGTATCGGGCTGATCGAGCAGCACGCGTACTTCCTGAAACGGAATACCGAACGCCGTCATGGCCACCCACGGGCGCATCGACCACGACGAATAATTCTTGTTACCGATCACCAGCGTCAGGCCGGGCGAGCGTGCAGAGGCCAGCGTTTGCGTCAGGCCGGGATCAAGTTTGGTAGTGTGCATGAGAGTTCCGTTCCGGGTTGTGCCTCAGCGTGCGCCGAAGCTCGCTTCCTGCTGTTCCTGTTCGGAATAGCCTTTCGGGCCGACATTGCCCAGCCGCAGCTTGAGCGACTGCGGCCGGCCTTCGAACAGGGCAGCGTAATTGGTGGTATTCGACATCACGTTCTTCACGTAGACGCGGGTTTCAAAGAAAGGAATCGATTCGATGAACACTGCGCCTTCCATCGGCTTGCTCAGGGTACCGCGCCAGCTACGCAGCCGTCCGGGGCCGGCGTTGTAAGCGGCCGTGGCCAGCACCTGCGAGCCATCCATATTCCCCAGCACCATGTTCATGTAATTGGCACCGAGCAGAATATTGGTGCGCACGTCACTGAGCATGTCCTGCGCAAAGTCGGTCAGACCGATTTTCTTGGCGACCCAGCGGCCGGTCGACGGCATCACCTGCATCAGCCCCGACGCGCCTACGCTCGACTGGGCATCCATGATGAAGCGCGATTCCTGCCGGATCAGACCATACACCCAGGCTTTGTCCAGCCCCAGTGTCTGGGTGGTGGGATGCATGATGTCGTGATGCGGCGACGGGAAGCGCTGGGTGTAATCGACCTGAATCCGGGTCCGGTCGGAGGTATTCACCATGCGATCGAGAATATTGTTCTGGCGGGCGAATTCTGCCGCCGCCAGATGTTCGCGTTCGCTCAGGCCGCGCAAGCCCCAGTTCCATTCGCGCGTACCTTCAAAGCGCAGGCGCATGGAAAAGAACTTCAGCGCACGCTGGAAATTCGGATTGCTGGCAAACGGCGCCACTTCGGCGGCACTGATCGGCAGTCCCGGGGTGGGAATGCTCACCAGCTTGCCGGTTTCTTCCAGCGCCAGCTGGCCATAGAAATTCGACTGGTCGGTAATGCTGCGGAACAGCGCCGCCGACTCGCCACTGGCCTGCGTTGCACCACTTTCCGCCATCAGCGCGCGACCCAGCCAGTATACCCAGACCGGTTCGCCGCGCAGCGAGGCCGGCATCGCACGGATGGTCGTTTTCACCGTCTTCCAGTCGCCATTACGCAAGGCGATGCGGGTTTTCCACTGCAACTGGTCGATCGACAGCGCAGCGCCCTGCGACTTGTGCCAGTAATCGCTGGTTTCCGGCGACAGCGAATAGGACGATTGCAGCGCAATCGCGGCCCACGCTTCCTGCTGTTCCTGCGCGCTCAGTTTAGGCGTTGCGCGCTGCAGCGCCAGCGTCGCCAGCTTGACGCTGGTCTTGGCCATGCGCCCCAGTGCCACGATGAAGATTTCGTGCTCGGTGCGGCCACTGCCTACCCCTTTGGCGAGCGCAAGCGCCGGCAGATCGACCGCCTGCACGGCGCGCTTCTCGTTACCATTCAACAGCGCGACGATGCGGCGTGCCTGGCCGGTGGCGTTGTACTCGCCCGACAGGCGCAGTTGTGCATACAGATCGTCGCTGCCGAACTGGCCCGCCTGATACAGGGTGGCGATCAACCCGGCGCAGGCTTCGCCATAACCGTTCGGCGCTGTCAGCAGGTCGCGCGCATCGGCAGCGACTTTCTGACCTTTCAGGGCGCGTGATTGCAGCGCATAGCATTTCACCTGCACGTCGTCATTGAGCACAAACAGCGGCAGCTGTTCATCGAAGGTGCTCCACTCGCGGCGCCGGCCCAGCTCCAGCAGCCAGTCGTTGCGCAGCCGGTCGACGATGGCCTGACCTTCGTAACGCTTGAAGAATTCACGGATTTCGGCGCCGCTGGCATCTTTCAGGCGCGGTTTCAGCCGATAATAATCAACGTAGGATGGAATCGAATACGCCGCCAGACGGTTGGCGTAGAAATCGGCCTTGGCGGCATCGTCCTGACGCACGGCGTCACGCAGCAGCAGGAAGGCGTCATCGGCGCGGCGACCGTCGTCACCGATGTCGTCGGCAACGGCGACCGCGCTGATGGCCAGCATGGCTGCTGCGGCGATCCATTTCAATACGTAAGGCGATACGAAATTCAATGTGCAACTCTCTAAAGTCTGAAAAACCGAAGCGATGACCAGCGACCCTAGAATACCATGCGCCACAACCGGACGACCAGCCCTGCCAGAGGGCGGCAAGGCACCATTACGCCAGCAACTGCTGCAGCGGCGCCGGGCTATCGACGCGGCCAGCAAGGCAGCATGGGATAAGGCCATCGGTGCACGCATTCTGGACTGGTGGCAGAACGCGCAACCCGCGACACTGGGCGTGTACTGGCCGCTGCGCGACGAGCCGGATCTGCACGCGACGTACGCGCAACTGGCGGCACGCGGCGCCCGTTTGCTGTTACCGGTGGTGCTGAAAAAAGATGCCGCGCTGGCCTTTGCAGAATGGCAGATCGGCGAGGCGCTGGTGAAAGATGCGATGGGCGTGGCGGTGCCGCAGAATCTGCGGCTGCAGGCAGACTGTCCGGCGGCCCTGCTGGTGCCCTGCCTGGGCTACAACGGCGGCCGCTACCGTATGGGTTACGGCGGCGGGTATTACGACCGTACGCTGGCACGTACGCCGCGCCCGCAGACACTGGGGATTGCCTACCAGTGCCTGCAGAGCGACTTTGCGCAGGACAGCCATGACGTGGCGCTCGACCAGATCATTACCGAATGATCTGGTCGAACCTGCTTCAACGGCGCGCCTGATTAAACCAGACGCTGCCACAGCGCCGTGGTGGCCGCTGCCTGATTCATGCTGTAGAAGTGCAAGCCCGGTGCGCCACCGGCCAGCAGCCGTTCGCCCAGGGCGCTGACCACATCCAGACCGAAGGCTTTGATGGAGGCGCTATCGTCACCGAAGCTCGCCAGCTTCAGACGTACCCAGCGCGGGATCTCGGCACCGCACATATCCGAGAAGCGCATCAGCTGGGTGTAATTGGTGATCGGCATGATACCGGCCACAATCGGCACCTCGATGCCCAGTTTCTGGGTCTGCTCGACAAACTGGAAATACGCATCGGCATTGTAGAAATACTGGGTGATGGCGGAATTCGCGCCGGCTTTGACCTTGCGCTCGAAGGCCAGCAGATCATCCTGCGGCGAACGGGCTTGCGGGTGCACTTCCGGGTAGGCCGCCACTTCGATGTGGAACCAGTCGCCGGTTTCGGCGCGGATGAATTCCACCAGCTCGTTGGCATAGCGGAATTCGCCGGCCGCACCATAGCCACTCGGCAGATCGCCGCGCAAAGCCACCAGCCGGCGGATGTTGTGCGACTTGTATTCGTTGAGAATCTGGCGGATCGATTCGCGCGTGCCACCCACGCAGGACAGGTGCGGCGCTGCTTGTTCGCCAGCGGCCAGAATTTCCACCACGGTGTCGAGCGTGCCGCGCTGGGTGGTGCCCCCGGCACCGAAGGTTACCGAAAAATACTTAGGCTGCAGTTCGGACAGTTTGGCGCGCGTGACGCGCAGCTTTTCTGCCCCTTCCACCGTCTTGGGCGGAAAGAATTCAATACTGAAATTGTGATTAGCCATCTGAGTTCTTCAAAAAGAGAGTCGAGAGGGACCAGGAAATCACGCTGTACAACAGTGCGCCGCCGATGGCCGACAGGAAGCTGTCGACATGGAAACCGTCTACCCACTGGGCAACCAGCCAGAACATGAAGCCATTGATGATGAAGATGAACAAACCCAGCGACACCAGCGTCACGGGCAAAGTCAGCAGCAACAACACGGGGCGGATCAGCGTATTCACCAGACCCAGAACGAGAGCCGCGACGAGGGCTGCGCCGAAGCTTGTGACCTCGACGGAATGCATCAGGTAGGGCACTGCCAGCAAGGCAATGGCATTAATTAACCAGGTGAGGACCAAACGCATAAGAGAGACTCGCTGCAAAGAAATGCGCTACGGATGCGCTCGCCTCAGGGGCGGGACGCGCCGTAGCGCCGGAACGGCACTAGCGCTTGGAGGTACTCTAGCGCTAGTGCCGGGCCGGATTAGTAACGGTAGTGCTCAGGCTTGTACGGACCTTGTTGCGAGACGCCGATATAGGCGGCTTGCTCTTCGGTCAGTTCGGTCAGTTGTGCGTTGAGCTTTTTCAGCTGCAGGCGCGCGACTTTTTCGTCCAGATGCTTAGGCAACACATACACACCGACCGGATAGTTCGCCGTGTTGGCGAACAGTTCGATCTGGGCGATGGTCTGGTTGGCGAACGACGACGACATCACGTACGAAGGGTGGCCGGTACCGCAGCCGAGGTTGACCAGACGGCCTTCCGCCAGCAGGATGATGCGCTTGCCCGATGGGAAG
>JAIELO010000011.1 GCA_019752915.1 Burkholderiaceae bacterium | reverse complement strand
GACGATTCTGGCAGCCAGTACGATGCCAAAGGCCGACTGCGCAACTGGTGGACGGTGGAAGATCGCCGCGCCTTCAAGGAGCGCGCTGCCGGTCTGGTGAAACAGTATGGCGCCTATAGCCCGGTACCGGGCTACTTCATCAACGGCGAACTGACGCTGGGTGAAAACATCGGCGATAACTCCGGCCTGTCGATCACCTATCAGGCCTACCAGCGTTCGCTGGGCGGCAAGCCCTCGCCAGTACTCGATGGTCTGACCGGCGAGCAGCGTCTGTACATCGGTTTCGCCACCAAGTGGCGCGCCAAGCTGCGTCCGGAAGCGGCAATCGCCCAGATCAAGAGCGATCCGCATTCGCCGGGCGAGTTCCGCGCCAAAGGCACGGTGATGAACCAGCCGGGCTTCTATCAGGCGTTTGACATCAAGCCGGGCGACCCGATGTATCTGCCACCAGAGCAGCGCGTCATCATGTGGTAAAGCGTTAAAAAAAAAGCGGTAGCGCCGGATAGGCGCTACCGCTGAAAACTGGCACTGGCCAGCCATGAAGGATTTAATAGAAGTTCAATTCCCCCAGCGAGACATAGTTCCCGCTACTGCGGTTCGCCAGAATGCGCACATAACGGGCGCTGACCGGTGCGAAGCCGATATTTTTTTCTGCCTGATTAGTCGCCAGATTCGCGTTCGCCACACTCACAAAGTTCGTGCCGTCCAGACTCACCTGCACCTCGCATCCGGTGATATACGGGGTTGGACTGGCACTCGTGTAAGGCTGCAACAATACCCCTGAAACCGTCCTGGCCGCACCAAAGTCGGTGGTCACCGATACCGGCAAGGCACTGCCCGCCACACTGGCCCAGTAAGTCGTCGGATTGCCATCCTTGAGTTTGGCAATTTCCTGCCCCGCAGCGCTACTGCTGGCGCTCACCGAAAAGCCCGCCTGACTGAACGGCGCATTCGGCACACTCAGATCCTCGTAGACTTTCAACTCCGCAGCGGAAACATAGTTACCCACCGCAGCGCTGGCCACCAGCCGCACGAAGGATGCCCGCTGTGCCGGGAACTGCACTACTTTTTCCATCCGGTCCAGCAGGAAGCTGCCGGTTTTTACCGCCGTGAAGTTGACCCCGTCATTACTGAGCAGAACCTGATACTGGGTGATTTTCCCGTTATCCCCCTGATCCTGCCGCGGCAGGTAACTGAGTGCGTTGACGATGCGATTTTTCTTCAACGCAATCGTAATTCCGGCTGGCAGCGTGGCCTGACTATAGTTCGAGTGCCACATGCTGCTCTCGCTACCGTCGATGGCGTTTTTCGCCTCTTCGCCGGACTGCTCGGTATCGGCCACCGCCGTCACACCGTCGGCCACGACTTTACTTTTCGGCGCCAGATCGCGCACCACCTGCAGCTCGGCGCCGGAAGCAAAGCCGCCTACGCCACCGGTAATTTGCAGTCGCAGCGCCACCAGTGGCGGCCCCGCAAATGCAATGGTCTTCATCGACTTATCGGCGGCCAGCGTGCCGTCTTTGAGCAAGCTGAAGTTGATCCCATCGCTACTGCCCAGCAAGCTGTAGGCGGTGATGATGCCGTTGGTGCCGCCGTCCTGACGCGGCAGATATTTGATGGCACTGATCTGGGTGGCCCGCGCAAATTGCAGATTCAGAGTAACCGGATTGCTTGCTGAAACAGTCGGCGTACTCCACAGCGAGTGCCAGATGCTGGCGGGGTTGCCATCGACCAGCGCAGTAGCCGGCGTGCCCGTCTGGGTCGACGAGGCACTGATCGTGAACGCAGCGGCCGGAACAATAGCGGGATCGGTGCCGAGTGGCCGCCCCAGCGAAATTTCGGCGGCAGCGACATAGCTATCGCTACTGGCCTTGGCCACCAGCCGGACATAGCGCGTCAGCGTGGCATTAAAGCTGGCCTTTTTGGTACTCGCATCATTGGCCCACGTGCCAGAACTGACCAGCTTGAAATTGAGGTTATCGTCGCTGGTGTACACCTCGTAGGCGGTAATGCGTCCCTTACCGGTCGCCGAAGGTGTGTATTGCACCGCATTCACCGTCTGGAAAGTCGTGATGGCCGTCTGCGCATACTGGCTGCCACCGCTGGTAAGACCGGCAGATACCCAGTCCGTTGCAGCATTACCGTCAAAGGCAGCCGTTGCCGGACCGGCGGCCGTGCTGGACGACGCCGAGGCGCCCGCAAGCGTATTCGGTGCCAGCGCCGTCGCGCCAAAGTCATCGGCCAGCGGCGTGGTATCGGCCTGCAGACCGTAGGCTTTGATCTCCGTGGCCACGCTGATCGGGCGCGAGCCCGGCTTGACCAGCAACGCACCGCCTTTCAGCGTACTGTCATAGAACCAGCCGGAACTGGCAGACTCCAGCGCCGATTTGCTCTCGAGCCGAATCGCACTGGCGCCATTCACCAGTACGCTCGTAGGTGCCGTCTTCACAAACGCCACCACCTTGTACTCGCGACTGGCACTTTGCCCCTGATAGCTGCCGCTGGTCGCGCCCAGCTTGATGGTCAGCGCGCTGTCTGCCGCGCCCGGCTCGCTGGCCTCGATCAAAGTACGGGCAAATTGTCCGCTACGGTGTAACTTCGAAATGCCGTCATCCTCGTACAGACTGAAACTCGAATTCTTGTAGGGATAGACTTCGATGGTCAGCTTGGCCTTGTTCGGTTCGAAATTCGCATTCAGTTCTTCGTTCATGGGAATAATCGAGCCGCCGCGCACAAACACGGGAATTTTCGACAGCGGCGCTGCATAGCCATTTAACAGCTTGGAACCATAGTAGACCGTACCATCCCAGTAATCGATCCACTTGGCGCGCGGCAGATAGATATTGTCACGGACTTCCGCATCCTGCACCACCGGCGCGATCAGGAACGCTGGCCCGGAAAGAAACTGCTGATCGAACAGTTTTTCGCGCGCCAGCCGGTCCCCTTCAAACTCGAACGCGGTACTGCGCACCAGCGGCGCGCCGGTATCCTGCGCTTCCCGCAGATAGGTATAGAAATACGGCTTGAGTTTTTCGCGCAACACCAGCGCGGCCTTGTTATAGCCCGTATAGGGTTCACCATGCACCCACGGCTGACGGTTCTGCGCCGCCCAGCCGGACATGCCATACATCATGCTGATCCACGATGCCCACTGCATTTGCCGCACATAGGTTTTCGGGCTACCGCCAAAGATGCCGTCCACGTCGACCGCAGAATAGTTCATGCCGGACAGGCCGGCGCCCACCACGGCCGGGATTTCGAACGCGATCTTGTCCCAGGTACCGTAGTTATCACCGGGCCACACGGCGGCATAGCGCTGGCTGCCTGCCCAGCCGAGAATCGACATCACCATGCCACGTTCACTGGAGTTGTTTTCAATGCCCTCGTAGGATTTTTTCTGTGCTTCCAGCGAGTATTCGCGACCGCTATAGCCGGCCACACTTCTGCCCACCCAGGCCACGTCAGTCTTGACCAGACGCGAGCCATAGGTGCCCACCTCAAGGGCGATTTTGGTCACATCATTTTCGGTCCACAGACCGGTGTGGAAAAAGTCGGCGGCCAGTGTCTGCACCGTCGATGCCAGATCCGTGTAACCACAGCCATAACCGTCATTGGGCAAGAACCAGCCGCGCGGGAAGCCCTGGTTCACGTAATTCTTGGCGATCGCAAACAGATCGCCCAGTTTCGGGCCACTGCTCTTGTTATAGCAATTGGCGTCACCATAGCCCAGCCCCCAATGCGGGATCAGCGGTGCCCGTCCGGTCGCCTGGGTATAGTGTTCCAGGACTTTCCTGAGCGAGCCGCCCATGAAGATGTAGGTATTGAATTGGCCGCTGTCATGCGTGATCGTCAGATCACTGCTGAAGTCATACACACCATAAGCGAAGGTATTGCGTAAAACCCCATAGCCATTACTACTCATGAAAAACGGCACCGGATTGGAATTGACACCGTTATCGGACTGGGTCACATTGCCATTCACGATGGGCACGACTTTACCGGTATGGGTGAACTCGCCGTTAATCATGCCGCCGCCATAAATGGCTTCGCCGTCCTGATGGGTGAAGGTTTGCGTGATGGCGCCCGGCGCAATCGACAGCGGTGTTTTTTCTTCCCAGATCAGGCTCTGATTATCTTTTTTATAGGCTGCCAGACGCATCGGGCTTTTGTACACCCGCAGCACAATCTCGCTGCTTTCGAGTTTCACATAGGTACCGGCATCGGACTTGCTTACCACTACCGAGTTGTCCGGTTGATAGTCAACGATTTTCGTGCCGGTTTCTTCCGTGTAGGCGCCCCCTTGCGGCAGGTGCAGCTTGATCACATCCGGTCGGTAAAACTGGATCTTGATCTTCTCGCCCGACATGTCCACTTCAAAGGTATTCGGCGACAGTGCGTTGACCGCACTGACATTGCCGAACTGGTGGGCAGCAGCGAGGGAGGCCCCCTGCCGTAAGCGCGCTTCGCCGGCGCTGCCGGCCTGACCTTCACCTTGCCCACCGCAACCGTACAGCAAGGCTAACACCCCGGCGATCGAGCTAAGTTGTGCAATTGTTTTCATCTATGACCTCTCAAGTAATCATCACCAAACCTGACGCATTGAAATGGGCCGACATTACGCATGTCAGCCCAGTGGTTTTCCCTACACAGCCGGATCAGGGCTTACAAATTGCCACGCAAGGACAGCAGTAAGGTCCGTTCCTTATCGGTGATGTTGCTGGTCATCTTGTTGCCATTACCGAGCAGCGAATATTCCTTGGTTTTGGTATCCAGAATGTTCAGCAGATCAATGCCGATCTTGATGTTCTTGGTGACCGGAATATTCAGGGAGTAGTCGAACTGGCCATAGGCTTTGATAAAGCGCATGCCGCCAAACTGCACACCGGTCGCATCATTGCGCAGATAATCGTCGCGCCAGGTGTACGCCAGACGCGAGTCCAGCCCGCCCTTGTCGTAATAGATCGCCGCATTCACGCTGTTTTTGGACAGCCCCGGCAGTGCCGTCACCGTGGTTTTACCCGTGCTGCTTGTCACCGAAGCATTGCTATTGGCATAGGTGTAGTTCAACACCGCGCCGAATTTACGCAGGAATTCCGGACCGAAGTAGAACGGGCTGGTCAGGCCGAACTCGATGCCGTTCACTTTCGCGCTATTCCCGTTGACCGGTTGCGTGAACGAAATCGGACCGGTGAACGGCAAACCCGTCAGCTGCTTGGGATAGGTCGCGATTTCCGTCACACTGGCCTGCGAGATCAGCGAACCGATCTGCTTGGTGAAGTAGGTGGCCTGGAACATGGCCCCTTTCCGCCAGTAGTATTCGAAGCCCAGATCAAACTGATCGGCACGATACGGATCGAGTTTCGGATTGCCGCGCACGCCCGTGAGCGCACCGTTGTCGATGGTTTGCGACGGGCTCAGGTCGCCCAGTTTCGGGCGGTTCAGACTGCGCGAGTAGCTGGAACGCAGATAGGCATCCTGGAACAGGGTGTAGCGGGTATTCAGCGCTGGCAGAAAATCGGTGTAACTATGGCTGGCACTGACCGGCGACAGCACCGTGCCGACCAGCTGGTTACCGCTGGCATCGGTGCTGGTACGCACCACCCGCAGCCCCAGATTGAGGTCGAGCTTGTCGATCGTAATATCAGAGCTCAGATACGCCGCAGAAGTTTTTTCTTCCACCGTGTAGTTACGCGTTTCGCCGTGATCCGTCACCAGAAAATCGGTGCCGTTCTGGAAGCCATCGGTGTTACTGGCGAACGCCGCTTTACCTTTGCTGACATCGACCGCCAGGATGCTGGCCGGAACATTGGCCGGCGCACCGGAGAAATGGAAGGGGCTGGAAATGGCGAACTTCTGGAAATTGTCCGGCTTGTTCAGCAACAACGAGGAGGCACCGTTCGAGGTCGAGGTGCTCTTGGTCATGCGCATCCCGAAGTTGACCGCCTTAATCGGGCTGCCGAAAAACTTCTTGACCACATCCACCGCACCGGCGGTATCGCTGATACGGGTTTTATTGCGATCAAATACCAGCGCATTAAAACCGTAAGCTTCCGGGCGGGTGCTGAAATTCGTTTTGGACGACGAGAAGGACGGCGTATCACCACCGGCAACATAGCTCAGATCGGCATTATTGATCGCAAACGAATACAGGTTCAGCGTATCGTTGACTTCGCTCACCTGATGCGACAGGCTGGGCGACACCGTCCAGCTATCATCGGGATGCACATTCAGGCGCAACACCTGTTGATCGAGTTTCTGTTCTTTCGGACGGAAGCTGGTGCCGATCCGGTTTTGAATCCCGGCGAACGTGGCGCTGGTCACCGCGCCATTGGCGATCGTATAGTTGACCGGCAGACTGACATCGCCTTCCAGTGGGGCATCCGGACGGTTGTCAGTGCGCGCACCGTCTACCTTGGCGTGAATCACGTCCAGCGTCAGATCGACCTGCTTACCAATCCGGGCCTGGAAAGTGCCAGCCAGACCCAGATTTTTACGTTCTTCTTCATAGTTGTAGAACGCCGTGGTGCGCGGTGTCGCTGCGTCGAGCAAAGCGGCCGGCGCACTGGCCAGCGCCGCAGCATTGGCCACGGCGCGGAATGGCGCCCAGGTTCCGAAGGACACCTGACTGGAGCGCAGATGGGTTTTGGACGAGGCGGCGGAAATCGCCAGGCCGAACTGGTCATCCCAGTTATTCGACACCTGGAAGAACATGCGTGGCCGCACACCGCCGTACTCGCCAGCCGTCGCGCCCACCGAGCCGACCACCGACAAACCTTCGCTATCGAAAGGCTTGGCGGTTTCGGAGCGGATCGTGCCGGCCAGACCGCCTTCAATCGATTTGGCAGTCGGCGATTTTTCTACTTCGACTTTAGAAAACAGTTCGGACGGCAACACGGAAAAGTCAAAGCTATTCAGACCGCCACCGCCGTTGACTTCGCTGCGCGAGAAGTCTGGTCCCAGACCGCGAATATTGACCTGCTTACCCTCGCCCGTCTCGGAACGGATGATGGTGACGCCGGGGATGCGCTGCAAGGACTCGGACAGGTTGGTGTCCGGGAATTTACCAATATCGGTCGACGAAATCACCTCCAGGCCGTTGACGGCTTTACGCTTGTCATCCAGATTGCGCTCGATACCCGCCCGCAAGCCCGTCACGACCACCGTGACTTCCGTCGGCGCCTCCGTCTGGGCGTAAGCAGAACCGGAAAAAATCCCGGCGATCAACAACGTTACCTGCTTAATCTTCAACTGTTTGTTCTTGGTTTTCATTGCTCGCCTTCTCCACATATTTAAACGGTATTGAATCTACCTTTGACTATTAGGACCCTGTCTCCTAGCGATTGCAGAGGAAATCGTCCTCTCTGCAAGGCAGCAAAACCAAATTTAATTCGAAAGTTTCCCCGCCTCACAGAATCAACTTTAGAAATAAAAATAGGCAAAGTCAACAAGAAAGAAAAGAAAAAGCAAAGAAAAGTGAATGTTTTAGCAAAAAATAATCAAATTTCTTTCGATTAGTGAAAATTTTTGAGCGCAATCTTTCGATATTGTTGTTATTTGGCTCGCAAACTCTTGACATTTGTGATTTCCGTAAGGAAACAACTTCACGGGAGGCATGTGCAGGGCTTGCCCATCATCACGGGAGCCCATCAGCTGACCAGGCAATGCTGGCGATCGCGCATAACCGGAGATTTAGATAAATTGTTATTGTTAATGTTTAGTTAAAATACATTAACAACCGCTGATTACCAGCTCTGTTAAGCTAATGTTTTTGCTTCGGAAATTTGCGACACAACTATGCGGAATACCAGCGGACGTCGAGAAACGATTCTCCAATTGCTGTCCAGGCATGGCAAAGTTCAGATTAGCGAGCTGGTTCCCCTGCTAGGCGTATCCATGGTGACGATACGCAATGACTTGCTCTTGTTCGAGTCGCAAGGCATCGCCAAGCGCACCCACGGCGGCGCCGTACTGGCCAAATCCCTATCGGTCGAGCAGAGCATCGATCAGAAAACTGCCCTGTATCAGGATCAGAAAAACCGTATTGGCAAACTGGCGGCCAGTATGGTGGCAGCGGGCGACAATATCATCATTGATTCCGGCTCGACCACCCGGTTTCTTGCCACGCATTTACGCGAGCATGCCAGCATTACGGTGCTCACCAATGGCTTGAATATTGCCTACGAACTGGCCTATGCGCCCGGCGTCGACCTGATATTGACGGGCGGCCTGTTACGCAAGCAGTCCTTATCGATCCAGGGGAATCAGGCCGAGAGCTGTCTGCAGGCCTATAGTTTTGATAAATTATTTCTTGGCGTCGATGGCATGGATTTTCAGTTCGGCGCGACCACCCACGATGAGGGGGAAGCCAATTTGAACCGCACCATGGTCGAGCGTACCCGCAAAGTCATCGTCCTGTGCGACGCCAGCAAATTCGGCAAAGTCAGCCTGCATCGCATCGCGCAGCTAGATCAAGTCGATGCCGTGATTACCGATGCCGGCATCCCGGATCACTATCGGGACGGGCTGCGGGAACTGGGGATTGACCTATTCATCGCCGACTAGCGCAGCGACGGTTTCCTCCCGGCCTACACCAGCACCGTCACGACCTTATGCGGCACCACGCGGGTCTTTCTCCTGCCACTTGGAAGCGCCCAGCAGGATCACGTGCAGTTGCTGCACGAAGTTTTCCTCCATCTCCCCCTCCAGCAACGGCTGGCCGGGAGGTAGATCAAGAATATCGGTGGCGGCCGCCAGCATGGTCATCACAATCAGACCACACACCATCTGCAGGCGTGGCGTCGACAGGTCGCGGTAGCGGCCCAGCGCGCGCAAATCCTGCGCCATTTCATTGGTAAAGTGGGTCACGTCGGTGCGGATCGCCAGCCGCAGAATCCGGCTGCCACCCGAGCGTTCCGTCGCAATGAACTGGAACTGCAAGCGGTTGGCCTTCACATACTCCAGATACACCCGCACCGAGCGGCGCAGGATCGAGCCGCGCGACACATCAATCTGACGCGCTTCGCGCAGCAGACGGCGCAAGGTAATCCCCGTTTCATCGACCAGTTCCAGCCCCAGCTCGTCCGTGTTACGGAAGTGCCGGTAGAAGGCATTCGGCACCACCCCGGCCTGCCGCGCGATTTCGCGCAAGCCCAGACTAGTAAAACTGCGGCCCTCCCCCACCAGCGTCAGCGCCGCTTGCAGCAGCGCCTTGCGGGTGCCGGTCTTGCGTTCCGGCCGCGCCGTGCTCTCGTCGGATTCGTGCTCGCTCATGGTGTCCTTGTGTACAGATGTACCCCTATTTTACATGCTCGATGCCGGAAGATGCGAGAGCGAACGGTCGTACTTGCCTAATTACCAAGCAGAGCAGACTTGACTTGATGTGTACAAGTGTCCACAATCATGGCGATTCTATTTATTTGCCTTACCATGACGATACCAACCTCACTGGCGCGACTGGCGGACATGTTTGCCTACCCGCTGCGCCACTCTCACTACGTCGAGCTGGTCAACCCGCTCTGGACCACCCACAAACTGATGGCACGGGTCGTAGCCGTGCAACAGGAAACGGCCGACAGCCGCACCCTGACCCTGCGCCCCGGTAGTGGCTGGCGCAGCCACCGCGCCGGCCAGTTCGTGCGACTGGGCGTGCCGATCGACGGCCAGCGCCACACCCGCACCTATTCGATCTCGTCGGCGCCGGCGCGCGACGACGGCTGCATCACCGTCACCGTCAAGGCCGTCCCGGGCGGACGCGTATCACAACATCTGGTACAGCAAGTACAGGTGGGCGAATACCTGCCACTGGGCGAGCCGCAAGGCGAGTTCGTGCTGCCCGAATCGATG
>JAIELO010000009.1 GCA_019752915.1 Burkholderiaceae bacterium | reverse complement strand
CTTATGGCAACTATATGCCGCAAGTCACGCCTTTTGGGTGGGCGGCACCAGCCTTGCCATCCTTTTATTTCAGTACCGGTGGCGCAGCACTGGCAGCCCTCGGTACTTCAAACTATTCCGCAACCAATTCCTACGATAGCAGCGCCTATTCCGGTTCCTTCACCCTGGCGGCGAATAGCAGCCTGAGCTTTGATGCCCTGGTGTATGCCGGCAACGACGTATCGCTGGGCGCCTTCGGCTTGAATCTCTACACCAACTACTACGGTGTCAGCAGCACTACCACCCAGCATTCCAACACCAGCACCCAGTTGGTCGGCGCCCATCTGATTCCGGCCCTGGCCGTGCCAGAACCAGCCACCTATCTGATGTTGCTCGGTGGTCTGCTGCTGGTCGGCGGTGCCAGCCGTCGTCGCGCCTCGCAGCTCTTCCAATAAGCCATTCCTCCCCCCGGAATGGGTCAGTCTTGCCTTTTCCGGGTTTCTGGCCTACTCTTGAAGAGATCGTGGACATCGCGATTCTGACCCGCCATGTCCAGAATTTTTACTCAGGGGTAACATCGTGGCTAGCGTCTCATCCGTCAATGCGCTGCAGGCATCGATTGCACAGGCCGAAAGGCTGGTGCAACAGGGTCAGACACGCGTCAATCAGGATGCCAGCCGCCTCGAACAAAGCCGTCAGCAACTAGCCGCCGACAAACAAACCCTCAGCGATACCCAGCGCCAGAGTGCAAAGGCTTCCGCACCGCCGCTGACAGCGACGCCCGCACCGGATCTGACCCCGGCCATCGAAAAACCGGCCCGCGCCGAACAGATATTACCGGCCGAACTCAGCCCTAAGCCGCAGGCTCAGGTGAATGCGCAAGGTCAGACCATCGGCAAGCTGATCAACATCACCGCCTAGACCGTGGCGGGCTGTGCGTCCAACTCCTGTAACTTGACCGCTTCCCACCACGCGACGCCCGTTGCGGGCTGGACCATATCAAGACACTGACCGATCGCCGGCGTTGCCAGCGTCACCCCGTGGATCGCCGCCAGTGCCGTGATCTGGTCGAACGGATCATGCCAGGCGTGCAGCGCCAGATCAAAGGTGCCGTTATGAATCGGCAACATCACCCGCCCCCGTAAATCGCGGTGTGCCTGCAGCGATTCGGCGGGCTGCATATGCACATCCGGCCATTGCGGATCGTAGGCGCCGGTTTCCACCATGGTCAGGTCAAACGGCCCATAGTGCCGGCCAATTTCCTTAAAGCCGTCGAAATAGCCGCTATCTCCGCTGAAAAATAGCCGTACATCCCGATCCTCAATCACGAACGAAGCCCACAGTGTGCGATTGCGGTCGTGCAGGCCACGCCCGGAAAAGTGCTGCGCCGGGGTCGCCACCAGTTTGACCCCGTCCACCACCGTGGTTTGCCACCAGCCCAGTTGCTGTACCTTGGCCGGCGCCACGCCCCAGGCGATCAGGCGCTCGCCCACCCCCAGCGGGGTGATGAAATGCTCGACCTTGGGCGCCAGCTGGCGCACGGCGGCCTGATCGAGATGGTCATAATGGTCGTGCGACAGAATCACGCCCTTGATCGGCGGTAAGTCGGCAATGCTGATGGGCGGGGCGTGAAAGCGCTGCGGCCCCATCCACTGGAACGGCGAAGCGCGCTGGGAAAACACGGGATCGGTCAGCCAGAAATGGCCATTCAGTTTCAGCAGCATGGTGGAATGGCCCAGCCGGAACAGGCTGCGATCGGGCGCCGCCAGCAACTGCTGCCGGGTGATCGCGTGAACGGGAATGGGCAGACGTGGCACGGTATTGCGCGGCTTGTCGAACATAAAGCGCAGCATCAGCCCCAGCGTCTTTTTCAAGCCCATTTTGTGCATGGCCACAGGATTGCGGAACTGGCCCTTGTGGCGGCGCGGCTGGCTAGCCGTGCCCCAGTTATCGAAACTGTTGACAGCGTCTTCGGCGATCACGGATGGATAGTTCATATTCAGCAACCCTACAGCAGGGCCACAACACAGTGGCGACCCTGCTGCAGACGTGGCAAGGCGGCAGATATTGCAGCCAGCACGAAAAAAATCGGCCAGCGTCAGCTAGGCGAAACCGACGGCGTACACCGGCGGCAGATGGGGCGCAATGGTCTGCCACTGTCCGCCACCATCTTCCGACAGCCAGACCCCGCCCGTGGTCGAGCCCATCAGCAGTAAGCGGCCATCAGCACTGACCGCGAGGCCATGGCGATACACCAGATCATAGCAATGCTGCTGCGGCAGACCGCCGCGCCAGGCCGTGAAACTGTGACCGCCATCGTTGGTGCGGCTTACCGCCAGTGCGCCCTGCGGCGGGATACGCTGGCTATCGGCACTGGCCGGTACAAACCACGCTGTCTCGCCATCGTGCGGATGCACCGCCGTCACAAAGCCGAAGTTCGAAACGTTGGCAGGGCGCACTTCCTGCCAGTGCGCGCCATTGTCCACTGAGCGCCAGATGCCGTTGTGATGCTGGCACCATAACTTGTCCGGCTCGGCGGCGCAGCGCACGATGCGGTGCGGATCCTGCACCGCCTGCACCTCGGCCAGCTCGGGCGGCATATAGTCGGCGCGCATCCCTGCGGCGCGTGACTGCCAGCTGGCACCGCCATCGGTGGTCAGCCACGCGCCGCCGCAGGAAATCCCGACCAGCACCGCGTTACTGTCGCGCGGATCGACGCAGATGCTGTGGATACCCGGTACATCATAACCACCACCCATCCATTGCGCGCGCTCTGGCACCTGCCACAAAGCGTCCACCAGCTGCCAGCTTTCGCCATAATCGGCGGAACGGAACAGACCACCGGGCAAGGTGCCAGCCCACAGCACCCCGGGCTGGTCAGCGCCACCAGCGGCCAGCGACCAGATCTGCTGTACCTTCCACTCCAGCGGATCTTCCGAGTCGGCAGGCTTGGCGGGAAACGCTGGCACGGCCAGCTCGGTCCAGTGCGCGCTGCCGGCGCGGCGGCAATGCAGCTTCGGCCCGAAATGCCCGAGGTGCAAGGCTGCATACAGGCTGCCATCGCGCCCATCCGCCAGTACCATCGACACGGGATCACCGAGAAAATGCCGCTCACCTAGTTGCCAGGCGTCGCCACTGCGGGATAATTCGAACAGACCTTTTCGGGTCGCCAGATAGGCGTGGTCGGACATATCAGCCTCCTGATAGGGCTTGCAGAATATAGACCTTGGAATCGGCGCGCAGGGCATCGTCCAGCAATTGCCGCTCGCGGGTACGCTGGCCATCGACAAAAATCACCACATTGGCGCGCAGATGGCCCTGCTCGTCGAGCACATAACTACGCAAGCGCGGCTGGCCGGCAAAGGCTTGCTCGAGCGCGGCGCGCAGCACCAGCGCCGTGCTGTCCACCTGTGGCACGGCGAAGAAACGGGCCAGCTGTTGCGTGAAAATGAGTTGCGCCATGGAACACTACCTCGACCTTGCGTTCAGCGATAGGGCATTCTATGCCCTTTCCACTACAATGAAAACGCCGCCAGCAAAGGAGTCAGCGATGTCCATTACCCCAGAGGAATTGCAGCAATTGATGGCCGAGGTCGAGCGCGAAGATCCCATCGATTTTGCCGATCTGCCATTCGAAGAAGGTGAGTTGCGCGCCCTGATCGCCAGCCACCTGTGCGAGATGGCCGACGCCATGGAAAGCTTCAGCGAGACCGATAAACAGCTGACCTTGCTGGCCGTGGCCGCCAAACTAGTGCTGGAGAATATGGTGCTCAACATCCAGCTGCTGCGCCGCCACGGCCTGCCCATGAGCGACTCGGCGGATGCGCTGCTGAGCCGGCTGCGCCAGAACGGACGCAATCCGCCCTGATACAAATCATTACTTTTATTACATGCAAAATCAGCAATAATCGCTTCCTCAATAAGACCGAGGAGACGAACATGGCAGTAATCAACATCAATCTGGGCAGCAACACCATCCAGTCGATTTTTAATGGATCGGGGAGTGACGACAAGGTAACCGTCGCGGCGATAGTCGACCAGTTTTTTGCGGCGAGCTACGCGCTCAATGTCATCCACGGCACTTATTTCAGCCGCAGCTATACCAGCGACACGATGCGACTGGACTATCTGGACGGTGGCTACAGCAATTTCACCGGGCTTGTGCTGGCCAATCCGAATGCCAGTACGGGCGCAGCGTCGGCCACTCAGGTGGAACAGATCCTGCCCGGCTACTTCAGCCTGCGTACCAAAGGTGAGCAGAATTTTCAATACGACAATAATAGCGGTGCTTTCTATAGCACCACCAATACCCTCAGCCAAGCCGAGCTGACGACACTGCTACCGGCCAGCAGTCCCGACTATGATCCAGCCGTCGGCAATGTCAGCCTGGCGCTGTTCGGCAGAGTCCTCACCGCCCAGTCGGACGATTTCATCGGTACGGTGGATTTCCTCACGATCGGTACGGAAAAAACTGTCGGTGCGGCAACCATCGGCGGGCAGTTCGACATTCGCGGCAATGGCTCTGCCATCGCCCAGGAACTGTCCAGTACGGAAGTACACGGCCGGCTTGGTAGCATCAACATCAATTACCGTGACGGCAGCGTGATTAATATGTACGACATGAATCTGACCATCAATGGTCAGACCGACATTGATGAAAGCCTGCTCACCCAGGCCAGCAATTTCGCCGCGGACGATACCGTCAACGTCACGCTGGCCAGCCGCCTCGACCATGTTTTGCAACTGGCTACGGGTGCCGGCAATGACCGCATCACCCTCAAGGGCGGTGGCGATACCCTGGGTGTCGATGCCGGCAGCGGCAACGATGTGATCAAGCTCGGCGATGACAATCACCGCGTCGACGGTGGTAGCGGTGCCGACATGGTGGTACTGACCGGACCGCGCAGCCTGTACCAGCTAAGCCAGAGCGGTAACACCATCACCTTGCAGTCCAAGGCTTTCGCGGGCGGCATCGACACCCTGCTCAATGTGGAACGCCTACAGTTTGATGATGTTACGCTGGCACTCGATATAGCCGGCAACGCTGGCCAGATCTACCGGCTGTATCAAGCCGCCTTTAACCGCACACCAGACGCGCAAGGCCTGGGCTTCTGGATGGACCACAAGGACAGCGGCATGTCACTGAACGAGATCGCCGACTACTTCACCCACAGCCCGGAATTCCAGAAGCTGTATGGCAGCAATCTGAGCAATGCGGCACTGGTGAACAAGCTGTATCAGAACGTGCTGCACCGCGCCGGCGACGCTGGCGGCGTGAGCTTCTGGAATGACTACCTCGATCACCGCGGCGGTACGCAGGCGCAAACCCTGGCCTTCTTCGGCGAAAGTCCGGAAAACCAGGCGGCATTGGCGCCCCTGATCGGCAGCGGCTTTAGCTACACCCCTTACGGTTGAAGTCTGGCGGCGGGAACCTCCAGCGTCAGATCGGTTTCCGCCACCGCCACACAGGGAAGAATATAGCCATCGCGGCGCTCTTCCTTGCTCAGTCCCGGCCACTCGACCTGATAACGCACCTTGCCACGGGTACTCAGACACAGACAGGTACGACACGCCCCAGTGCGGCAGGAACTGGGCAGAATCACCCCTGACCACTCGGCCGCCTCCAGAACGGTTTCGCCTTCACGGGCTTCAAATACCCAGTTCTGCCCTGACAAAGTTACCTGTACCGACCTGCTCATGCTGACACCCCGTTCCACACTGGAACGCCCATGATAACGTGTGCGCCTCAGGCCAGCAGTTTGACTTTTTTATGCGCCTGCGTGGTGGTGTGGGTGGCAATCGCCACCGCCGGGTGCGACATGTGACCGGACTGCAATTTGAACACCGCCATGGCTTGCGACACGCAGCGCGTCTGCAGCGCCAGATTGCCCGCTGCCGCAGCAGCTTCTTCCACCAGTGCAGCGTTACGCTGGGTAATATCGTCGATCTGGATCACCGCCAGATTGACCTGACCGATACCATCGCTCTGCTCGCGCGTGGCATTGGAAATTTCATCCATCACGCGGGTCACCCGGCTCACCGAAGCAATCACTTCGTTCATGGTGACACCGGCGCTGCTGGTCAGCTTGGTACCGGCTTGCACTTTCTCCATCGAGGCATTGATCAGCTCCTTGATTTCCTTGGCCGCCGTCGCCGAGCGCTGCGCCAGATTGCGCACCTCGCTGGCCACCACGGCAAAGCCGCGCCCATCCTCGCCGGCACGGGCCGCTTCCACTGCCGCGTTCAAGGCCAGGATATTGGTCTGGAAGGCGATGCTGTCGATCATGCCGATGATGTCGAGAATTTTGCTGGAGGAAGCATTGATGGCATCCATGGTCGCCATCACCTGCGCCACGATATCGCCGCCCTGCGCCGCCACCTGCGCCGCGCGCTCCGCCAGTTCATTGGCGCTGGCGACATTGCTGGCACTCTGCTGCACGGTCGAGGTCAGCTGTTCCATGCTGGCGGCGGTTTCCTGCAAACTCGACGCCTGCGACTCGGTACGTCCGGACAGATCCATATTGCCATCGGCAATTTCATCGGTTGCCATGGAAATCTGGTCGAAATTGGCGCGCACGTCGCCAATGATGCTGCGCAGATTCACATTGGTTTGTCGTAACGCTGCCAGCAACTGCGCCATTTCATGCTCGCCTCGCACCTGAATATTGGAGGTCAGATCGCCGCCCGCCATCATGCGCGCTGCGTGAGTGGCCTGCTTGAGCGGCAGCGCCACTTTGAAATACAGACTGCGCCCCAGCCAGGCCATGCCCAGCCCGGCGACCAGCGCCAGCGCCACCAGCCAGCCGCGCAGGCTGGTCAGCGTGTCCGCTTCCAGACCGGATAGCAAGCCCGCCAGCAACAGCATGGCACTGCACAGCAAAGTCGAGGCGATCAGCACTTGCCGGTCGAGTGTGGTGCGCAGCGCAGCACGGCCACGCGTCCACCAGTTGCTGGACATGGCATGGCCATGCACGATGCGCAGCTTGCGCGGATTGCCGCCCCGAATTTCCCGATACAGTTTGTCTGCCGCCGCCACCTGCTGGCGATCCGGCTTGGTGCGCACCGACAGATAACCGACCGGCTTACCCTGCTCGATGACTGGCGTGACATTGGCCAGCACCCAGTAAAAATCGCCATTTTTGCAGCGATTTTTGACCAAGCCGGTCCACGGTGTACCACTCTTGATGGTCTTCCACATGTCGGCGAAGGCTTCCGGCGGCATATCAGGATGGCGCAGAATGTTCTGCGGGGCGCCCAGCAATTCCTGCTCGGTGTACCCGCTGACCTGAATGAAATACTGATTCGCGTAATTAATGTTGCCTTGCAGGTCAGTACTGGAAACGATGGTCTTGCCATCCTCCATCATGTACTCATTTTCTGTAACTGGCTGATTGACCCGCATAGCAACTTCCTTTCATCGAAACAGAAGAAACCCGTAGTCAGATTACTGGAACTACCGCGACTCAAAAATCACCAATTGTCTCAAGCCGCAAAATCATGACATTTGCTGTTCAATACTTGTCCTAAACAGCAAGGTTTTTGTGACCCAGCCGCAACAAACTTAATCTGGTTTAAAGTTTTGCCCTAGAGAAAGTGGCTTGTTCAACAGAATCGTGCGCGGATTGCGGCAGATAATCATCAGCACCACGATGGTGGCCAGATACGGCAGCATCGACAGAAACTCGGACGGAATCGCCAACCCCATACCCTGGCCGTGGAATTGCAGCACCGTCACGCCACCAAACAGATAGGCACCCAGCACCACGCCGCGCGGCTTCCAGGTGGCAAACACCACTTGCGCCAGCGCGATCCAGCCGCGCCCCGCCGTCATGCCCTCCACCCACATGGGTGTGAGCGCCAGCGACAGATAGGCGCCACCCAGCCCGGCCATGGCGCCACCGAACAGCACCGTGCCGTAACGCAGGCCAATTACCGGATAGCCGATTGCATGGGCGCTATGGGGCGACTCGCCCACCGCGCGGATCAGCAAACCGAGCCGGGTACGCGCCAGCAGATAGCCGACCGCCAGCGCCAGCAGCAGCGAGCCATATACCATCGCATCGAAGCGGAACAGCAGCGGCCCCAGCACCGGTAAGTCGGACAACAGGGGAATCTGCAGATGCGGCATGGGATCCACCGTCTGGCCCACCAGCCCGCGGCCCATGAAGGCCGACAGGCCGATACCGAACAGCGTCAGCGCCAGTCCCGTGGCGACCTGATTGGTTTGCAGGGTCAGCACCAGAAACGCGAAGATCAGCGACATCAGCATACCGGCCAGCATCGCCGCCAGCAGCCCCACGCCCATCATGCCGGTCGACAGGGTCACGCCGAAGCCGACCACCGCCCCCACCAGCATCATCCCTTCCATGCCCAGATTGAGTACCCCGGAGCGCTCCGTGACTAGCTCGCCCAGCGAGGCCACCACCAGCGGCGTCGCAGCACCGGCGGTACTGGCGAGGAAAGCAATCAACAATTCGGTATTCATCAGGCAGGCTCTCCGGAGGACACTGGCAGGCGGCGCTTACGCGGCTTGAAGCGGTAGTGGATAAACAGATCGGCGGCGAGCAGATAGAACAGCAGCAAGCCCTGGAACAGACCGGTGATCGCCGACGGCACCTGCAACTCGATCTGCGCCGTTTCACCACCGATGTAAAGCAGCGACATCAGCAGCGCCGACAGCACCACACCGAGCGGATGCAGGCGCCCGACGTAAGCGACGATGATGGCGGCGAAGCCGTAGCCTGCCGAAACGGACGGCTGCAACTGGCCCAGTGGCCCGGCCACTTCGCCCACTCCGGCAATCCCGGACAGGGCGCCGCTAATCATGAACGCCAGCCAGACATTGCGCGGTTCGCTAAAGCCGGCATACAGGGCGGCAGCCGGCGCCATGCCGCTGACCTGCATGCGGTAACCGGCAAAGCTATGCTGACAGAAGAACCACGCACCGAGCGCCGCCAGCAGCGACAAGGGCCAGGCCGCATTCACCCGCAAGCCTTCGATCAGCAATGGCAAGGTGGCCGACTCGCTGAACATCTTCGACTGGGGGAAATTGAAACCGGCCGGATCGCGCATCGGCCCGTGCACCAGATAGCTGAGCAAATGGTAGGACACATACACCAGCATCAGACTGACCAGAATTTCGCTGGTGTTAAAGCGGGTGCGCAGCAGTGCCGGAATGGCCGCCCACAGCATGCCGCCCAGCGCACCGGCCAGCAGCATCAGCGGCAGCACCCACCACGCTTGCACTTCATCGAAGTACAGCGCCATCGCGCCGGCGGCAATCGCCCCCACCGTCAGCTGGCCGTCGGCGCCGATGTTGTTGACGTTGGCGCGAAAAGCCAGCGCCAGCCCGACTCCGCACAGCACCAGCGGCGTCGCTTTCAGCAGCAGCTCACCCACCCCGTACAGCGTGGTCCACGGTTTAATGAAGTACACGTAAAAAGCGGCCAGCGGCTCCTGCCCCATGAAGAAGAACAGCGCGGAGCCGGTCAGCAGCATGGCGACAGCAGCCAGCAAAGGCGACGCCAGCATCATGCGGCGCGAAGGTTCGGGACGGCGTTCAAGCCTGGACATGGTCTGCTACTCCTTGCGGGGAACTGAAATCGCCACTCATCCAGAGGCCGATCTGATTAATACTGGTGGTAGCAGCTGGTACTACGGGCGAGAGCCGGCCATCGGCCAGCACCGCCAGTCGGTCGCTGAGCATGAACAACTCGTCGAGTTCTTCCGACAACACCAGCACCGCCACGCCCTGATCGCGCATATCGATGATGGCCTGGCGGATCTGCATGGCAGCGCCGATATCGACGCCCCAGGTCGGCTGGGCGAACACCATCACTTTTGGCGCCAGCGCGATTTCACGCCCGACGATGAATTTCTGCAGATTACCGCCGGACAGACT
>JAIELO010000323.1 GCA_019752915.1 Burkholderiaceae bacterium | reverse complement strand
GGCGCCGATCAGCGACAGAACACCGAACAGGAACACCATCACCACCATGTAGTCCGGCAGCGACATGGCCAGCGCAACTCCGGCAAAGCCTGCGCCAATCGCCAGCTGGCTACACAGTACGAAGAATTTTTTGGTGCGGTACATCTCCACGAAGGGCGCAAACAGCGGCTTGATGGTGTACGCGAGACTCAGGTAGCTGGCATATTGCGCGGCCTGTCCATTGTCCATGCCGAGATTCTTGAACATGATGGATGTCACGCTGGTGAGCATCATGTAGGTCAGCGCCATGGTGAAGTAGCCGCTAGGCACCCACAACATGGGGGTGCCGCGCGCGAACATGGCGCGCAACAGGGAAGGGGGCGGGGGCGCGGCGGGCGCTGGCGCTGATGGCAATGGTGATGGTGCGGTCTGCATGGTGTCGTCCTCTGGATGCTGGGGGTATATATAGCACAGACTCTCTGGTCTGCTGAATGGAAAACGCCGGCAGGGATGCCGGCGTGGTGCTACATGCTGCTGGTTAGCTTATGCGACGCTGTCGGGCGCCGTCTGGCGTTGCCGGATCAGGTATTGCCGGTACCAGTGGGCGCTGTGTTTGAGCGTGCGCTGCTGGCTGGCGTAGTCCACGTGGACGATGCCGAAGCGCTTGGCGTAGCCGGAGTTCCACTCGAAGTTATCGAGCAGGCTCCAGAGGAAGTAGCCCTGCACGTCGACGCCCTGCTGCATGGCGTCGTGCAGTGCCTTCAGATGGCGCTGCACGAAGTCGATGCGTGCCCTGTCGTCAATCTCGCCATTGACTAGCTGGTCCGGATTGGCCATGCCGTTTTCGGTGATGTAGATCGGCGGCAGCTCGTATTCGGCCTTCAGTTTGAGCAACAGTTCGGTCAGGCCGTCCGGATAGATTTCCCAGCCCATATCGGTGGTGCCCAGCTTCGCTTCCGGCAGACGCGGTGGGGTTTCGGCGCTGCAGTAGGCGCGGAAGTAGTAATTCACGCCGAGGAAGTCGATCGGCTGCTGGATGTCCTGCAGGTCTTGCGGATGCACCTCCGGGGCGTTCTCGCCGTGACCTTGCAGGGCCAGTGCCGGATAGCGGCCTTTGAAAATCGGGTCCATGAACCACTGCACCGAGCGCGCGTATTCGAATTCGGCCAAGGCGATGTCGGCGGCGCTGTCGGTGGCGGGATCGGCGGTCCACTGATTCAGCACGATGCCCAGTTGCGCGCTGCAGCCTACCGCGCGCATGGCTTGCATCGCCAGTCCGTGCGAGAGCAGCAGGTGGTGCGATACCTGAATCGACTGTTTGAGGTCGGCCACGCCCGGTGCGAACTGGGCATTGCCGTAGCCGAGATTGGCCGTGCACCACGGTTCGTTGTGAGTTGAAATCGTTTTCACGCGATCGCCAAAACGACGCGCTACTTCAGCGGCATAGTCGGCAAAGCGGTAGGCGGTGGCGCGATTGAGCCAGCCGCCCTCATCTTGCAGACCCTGTGGCAGATCCCAGTGGTACAGGGTGATGTGGGCGCTGATGCCGTGCTGCGCGAGTTCGTTCAGCAACCGGTCGTAGAAGGCGAAGCCGGCTTCGTTCCAGTCACCTTTGCCAGTCGGTTGTACGCGCGCCCAGGCCATCGAGAAGCGGTAGGCATCTACACCCAGACCGGCCATGATGGCCACATCTTCCGGATAGCGGTGGTAATGATCGCAGGCGATGTCGCCATTGCTGCCGTCGATGACGGTGCCGCTGCGGTGGCTGAAAGTGTCCCAGATGGACGGGCCTTTGCCGTCAGCGCTGGCACCCCCTTCGATCTGGAATGCACTGGTGGCGACGCCCCAGGTAAAGGTGGGCGGGAATTGGGTGAAGTCGGTCATTATTGTGCCGTATGAGGGTGAACAGGGGCTGTTACGGTCTAGTCCAACGTTTGAAAACGTTTTCATATCTCCTGATGCGATTAAACCCGAACTGCGTCAGGGTGTCAATCTTTTGCTGATTTGGCCGTGCGGGCGGTGCGGCGCTCCGCCGGCATGTACTGCTAAGCCATGCTGGCGCACTGCGAAGCCAGTCTGGCGCACTGATATAATGCGCCCTCATTGTTTACCGACTCTTCTGATCCCATGTCTTCCGATACCCCTAAAGACGGCCCAGCGCGGCCGATGCTGTACGACCCAACCGAACACCGCATCCGTAGTTTCGTCACCCGCGCTGGCCGTTTGTCGACCGCTCAGGCGCGCGCACTGGACGAACTGGGACCGCAATTACTGATCGAGTATGCCAAAGCGCCGCTCGACTACCAACAGGTGTTCGGCCGTAAGGCACCGGTGGTGCTGGAAATCGGCTTTGGCATGGGCGGCACCACGGCGCACATCGCTGCGGCCATGCCTGAGAAGGACTTCATCGGCGTGGAAGTGCATACGCCGGGCGTGGGTAGTCTGCTGAAGCTGATCGGCGAGCAGGGTCTGACTAATCTGAAAGCGATCCAGCACGACGCAGTGGAAGTACTGAACCAGATGATTCCGGACGGTTCGCTGCACGGCGTGCACATCTTCTTCCCGGATCCGTGGCACAAGGCGCGTCATAACAAGCGCCGTCTGATTCAGGGGCCGTTTGTCGAACTGCTGGTGAAGAAGCTGGCCGCAGGTGGCTATCTGCACTGCGCGACCGACTGGGAAGACTATGCGGTACAGATGCTGGAAGTGCTGAGCGCGGAACAGGGGCTGCAGAATACCGCCGACGGTTATGCACCGCAGCCGGCCTATCGTCCGCTGACCAAGTTCGAGAATCGTGGCCTGAAATTAGGTCACGGTGTATGGGATCTGGTGTTCAGCAAGAAGTAAATTTAGCGTTCCAGCGGTTCCATGTCGAGTACCACGACATAGGCAAGGCGGCCGTTCTGCCACGCGCCGCCACCGCGTACCTGCGCATCGCAGGTAGTGATCTGGCCTTCGACTTCCTTGCGTTTCAGATGGGCGCGGAAGGCCACTGCTGCTTTCGGCGACAGATAGCCCGTCATGCGCCCCCCAAGGAATACCGCCACGGCGGCACTTTCGTAGGGATTCACATCATCCGGCACCAGCGTGGCCAGATACGGCGTGGCCGCCGCCTGCGTGCCATGCTCACCGGCCAGTTCTTTGAGGGTGTTCTGGTAGCGCGATTCCGTCACCACCTCCACCAGATAGCGACCATCATCGGACCAGTGCAGAGCCGCCGTACCGGTTGGTAAAGCCGGTTCGTAAGGCGTGGCCGGACGCGCCGGCAGCACCATCGGTTTAGCCGGATTGGTCTTGATGATCGCCCGTACCGCGAAGGCGGTGACGGCGATGATCAGCAGTGAGAGCGCGATTTCCATGACAGTGCCAGTGATCTAAAGGCCGACATCTTAACGCATGGCTTCGGCCTGATACACAATTTTGCCGCCCACCATAGTCTGCAGCACACGGATATTGGCAATGTCTTCGGCCTCGATGCTGAAGAAATTCCGGTCCAGTACGATCAGGTCAGCCAGCTTGCCCACTTCCAGTGTACCGGTCAGCGCTTCCTGACGCAGTGTATAGGCGGCGTTGATGGTGGCGGCGCGCAGCACGGCAGCGCGTGGCATGCCTGTTTGCGGACCTAGCGTACCGGCATACTCCTTACCGGCGTCCGGCGCGGCGGTGCGGGTCACGCCCACCTTGAGCGCAAACCAGATATCCAGTGGATCGACCGGCCAGTCGCTGCCATAGGCGATGCGCGCACCGGCATTGAGCAGCAGTGCTTGCGGTTCGACGATGGCGTAACGCTGTGGTCCCATGTAATCCTTCAGGGCACCCACCGTATCGGGTGCCGGTTTGCCCCACTGCAGCGACAGTACCGGCGTTACATCGAGTTGTGCGAAGCGGCCGTAGTCGGCCGGGGCGACGATTTCATTGTGCGCCAGCGCGGGGCGCAAGCGGGCACCGGCAGGCGTGGCGCGTTGTGTGGCGATAGCATCGAGCGAAGCGCGCACGGCACGGTCGCCGTCCACGTGGATGTGCGGATCGATGCGGGCGGCTGCCAGTTCGCTCAGGGTGGCGTCCAGTGCTGCCGGCGTGAAATAGTTGGCCGGGCCGCTGTTGGTACCCGACTGCCAGTCCGGTTGCTGCGCGGTGCCACGGTTTTCCAGATACGGTTCCAGCATGGCGCCGGTGAAAGCGGGCGCCGAGATCACGCCATCCATGAATAGTTTGGCGTGGCGTACCTGTAGCGAAGGTGTGACGCGGGTTGCGCCCTGATCGAACTGCTTTTGCTGCTTGAGTAGTTCGGCTACCGCGCTTTTCGGCGTGGCGCCTTTATCCAGATCGATCAGTACCGCGAAGTGGCCGCGCGCAGTCAGCTTGCCTTGCTTTTGCAGGGTGCTGAAGGCGGTCATGGTTTCCGGATCGGTGTAGGCGTCGAGGAAGCTGGTGATGCCCTGTTTGCGCATGGCCGCCAGCGCCGCTTTGGAGGCGGCTAGATTCTCTGCCACGGTGAGTGCCGGTAGCAGATTCATCGCCATATCCTGCGCGGCGTCTTCCAGCAGACCGGTGGCTACACCCTGTGCGTCGCGGGTGATTTTGCCACCTGCCGGATCCGGCGTATCGGCCTTGATGCCCGCCAGCGCAATGCCACGCGTGTTGAGTAGCGAGGAGTGGCCGAAGGACGAACGCACGATGATGGGGCGGTCGGTTTTCAGGGCATCGAGGGTGGCAGCGCTAGTGGCTACGCCGTCCGGCAGCATGCCTTGCTGGAACCAGTTGACCACGACCAGCCAGCGCTGGGGGCCGGACTTCTTATCTTTGTCGAGACAGGCCTGAATGCGTGCCTGAAATTGTGGCACGCTGAGCGACTCGTAATCGAGGCTGCAGTTGAGCAGCCGGCTGCCGCCCGATTGCGGGTGCATATGGCCGTCGATCAGTCCCGGCATCAGCATGCGTCCTTGCAGGTCGATGACGCGGGTCTGCTTGCCGGTCAGCGGGCGGGTACCAGCGTCGTCGCCCACATACACGATGCGACCGGCGCGCACTGCCAGTGCCTGCTGCACGCTGTCTTTGGTGTCGACCGTGTAGACATAGCCGTTACGGTAGATGGTATCGGCTGGTGCCGGAGCGGCCTGTACGCCGCTGGCAAGGGTCAGGGAGAAGGCCAGCGTCAAAGACGCTGCAGCGCTGGCGGTACGGCCGAATGTAATCATCAGACTGGCTCCGGTAGGGCATGGCGGCGATGGCCGCCCAGAACCTGCATGATAGCGTGGAAGCGCCGCCTTAATCCATTTCGCGGATGATGGTGACGATTTCGCTGCCGTAGGAGGCCAGTTTTTTCTCGCCCACGCCGGAGATACCGCGCATTTCGTCGAGCGTGGTCGGACGTGCCTTGGCGATTTCGCGCAGGGTCGCGTCATTGAAGATGATGTAGGCCGCCACGTCATGCGCGCGCGCCGTCTCGACCCGCCACCAGCGCAGCTTGTCGAAGATGGCCTGTTCGCGCGGCGACAGATCGCTTTCCACATAGCCTTTCGAGGCGCGTCCGGAGCTCTTCTGCTTGACCGGTTTCTGGTACTGGCGCAGCTGGACTTTCTGGCCGCCTTTCAGCACAGGGCGGGCAGCATCGGTGAGTTTCAGCGAGCTATATTGTTCGTGATCGACCGTGACCAGACCGAGCGCAATCACCTGTCGCAGAATGGCGCGCCATTCCTGTTCGCTGCGGTCGGCACCGATGCCGAACACGGACAGCGAATCGTGGTGCCAGGTTTTGATGCGCTCCGTTTCCACACCGCGCAGCACTTCGATCACATGGCCGGCAGCGAAGCGCTGATCGACGCGGTACACGGCCGACAGCAGCTTCTGCACCGGCACCGTACCGTCAAACGACACGGGCGGGATCAGACAGGTATCGCAATTGCCGCAAGGGCCGGCTTTTTCGCCGAAGTAGTCGAGCAGACGCACGCGCCGGCAGCTCAGGGTTTCGCACAGACCCAGCATGGCATCGAGCTTGGTGCCCAGCACGCGCTTGAAGGTTTCGTCGGCTTCCGATTCATCGATCATGCGCCGCTGTAGCACCACGTCCTGCAGACCGTAGGCCATCCATGCACTGGCCGGTGCGCCATCGCGTCCGGCGCGCCCGGTTTCCTGATAATAGCCTTCGATACTCTTGGGTAGATCGAGGTGACAGACAAAGCGCACATCGGGTTTATCGATGCCCATGCCGAAGGCAATGGTGGCGCACATCACGATATTTTCTTCACGCAGGAAGCGCGCCTGATTGGCTGAACGCTTGGCGTGTTCCATACCGGCGTGATAGGCCATCGCCCGCACGCCATTCTCGTTGAGGAATTCTGCGGTCTCTTCGACCTTTTTGCGCGACAGGCAGTAGACGATGCCGCAATCGCCGCCATGTTCGCTGGTGATAAAGTCCAGCAGCTGTTTGCGGCCGTTGGCTTTTTCAACGATCTGATAGCGGATGTTCGGCCGGTCGAACGAGGACACGAACTGCATCGCGTCGCCCAGCTGCAGGCGATGGACGATTTCGGCGCGGGTTTGCTGGTCGGCGGTCGCGGTCAGCGCAATGCGCGGCACGTCCGGGAACTGCTCGTGCAACACCGACAGCTTGATGTATTCAGGCCGGAAGTCATGTCCCCATTGCGACACGCAGTGCGCTTCGTCGATGGCGAACAGGGCGATTTTCGAATCCTGGAACAGATTCAGGCAGCGCTCGGTCATCAGCCGTTCCGGCGCTACGTAGACCAGATCGATCTGGCCGGTGCGTACCATCCGCTCGATGCGGTTGGCTTCTTCGTAAGTCTGGGTGGAGTTCAGGAAGGCCGCACGCACGCCCACCTCGGCGAGCGCGTCGACCTGATCCTGCATCAGCGCGATCAGTGGCGAGACCACCACGCCGACGCCATCGCGTACCAGTGCCGGTATCTGGTAGCACAGCGATTTACCGCCGCCGGTCGGCATCAGCACCAGCGCGTCGCCGCCCGAGCTGACATGGCGCACGATCTCCTCCTGCTGGCCGCGGAAGGCCGGATAGCCAAATACGGTTTGCAGCAGATGGAGGGCGCGGTCCTGATCTTGCGGTTGATTCATTGTGATGCGTCGGTTTTTCTACAGGGAGTTAATCAGCCCAGACCACGGTGCCGGTGTAAGCGGTCACCAGTACCAGCAGGCCGAAGGCGATGCGATACCAGGCAAAGACGGTGAAGGTATGGGTGCTGATGTAGCGCAGCAGCCAGCGCACGCACAGGAAGGCCGAGACGAAGGCGGCCACGGTACCGATCGAGAACAGCGGCAGGTCGGCGGCCGACAGCAGCGCGCGTTCCTTGTACAGCGAATACACGGTGGCGCCGAGCAGGGTCGGAATCGCCAGGAAGAAGGAGAACTCGGTAGCGACCTGACGCGACAGGCCAAACAGCATGCTGCCCATGATGGTGGCACCGGAGCGGCTGGTGCCGGGAATCAGTGCGAATGCCTGAGCGACGCCGATCTTGATGGCGTCGAGCGGCGTCATATCATCGACCGAATGAATGCGTGCCATGGCCGGATTATCGCGTTCGCGCTTTTCTACCCATAGAATTACCAGACCGCCGACGATGAAGGCCAGTGCCACCGGTACCGGCGCAAACAGGCTGGCCTTGATGGCTTTGCTGAACAAAACACCCAGCAAGGCAGCCGGCAGGAAAGCGATCAGCACATTGATGGCGAAGCGTTGCTGCTTCGGGTCACCCAGACCGGTCAGCAGGGCGGCGATGCGGGCCCGGTACTCCCAGCAGACGGCGAAAATGGCGCCTGCCTGAATCACGATCTCGAACACTTTCATCTTGTCTTCCATGCCCTGGAAGCCCAGCAGATGCTCGGCCAGAATCAGGTGGCCGGTGGACGAAATCGGCAGAAATTCGGTAAAACCTTCAACCAGACCCATGATCAGGGCTTTGAGTGCGAGAACGATATCCATGCGGTAAGTAATATGTGAGTGGAAGAGGAGTGTTAGCCAGCTAGCGCCGGGGTCGAAGCTTACCATGTCCGCACCCCCGGCAGACTGAATCTCACGCAAGCGTCATGCAGATTCCTGCACTAAGGGGCTAGTCCGGAAGCAAGGCGCCGTGAATTAGCGGGGCGCGGTGGCTTGTTCCAGCTGTGTCAGCCAGGCGATAGCGTGTTCGCGCGAGTCGCCGCACATATCCTCGGCCGGCTGCAGACCGCCGCAGAAGGCTGGCCGCTCGGGCTGGCCGAAAATGCGGCAGCGCTGCGCGTCGTCGAGCTGAATGCAGCGCACGCCAGCAGGTTTGCCGTTCGGCATACCCGGTATCGGGCTGGTTATCGAGGGCGCAATGCAGCACGCGCCGCAGTGGTCGCGGCAGTTCATGGCAGGTGTGCGGCGCGGGGCCGGCGTGGTGGTGACATCTTCATAGGGGCAGTATTTTACGCCGCTTTGTCGTGCATCAGCCAATCGGCTATGCGGGCTGCCACCCATGCGCCATCATCGAGTGGCAAGTCGTGGCCCGCCGTCGGGTGCAGCAGCAGTGGCACCTGCCAGGCCTGCGCCAGTTTCTGGCTACAGCGCGGATCGACGAGCTGATCGGCTGCACCGGCCAGCAGCAGCGTGGGAAGTTGCGGGCGCTGCGGCGGAGCGCGAAAACGCGCTGCCGACCAGAGCTGGCGCAGCGCATTGCGGCGCGTTACGGGAAACTCTTGCTGATAGCTCAGCCATTGCTGCACCAGTGCAGCGCGGCTGGCGGCATCGCCGGCCGCGCTGGTCAGGCGCAGCACCAGTGTTTCCTGTTCGCTCAGGCTACCCAATAGCAACTGGCGGGCAATGGCGCCGTAATTCTGCCAGCGCAGGCGCTGGTAGAACGGGCTGTACGGTCGCATGCTGGTATTGACCAGCACGCAGCGCGCCAGTTCCTGCGGATAGCGTGCCGCCCATTCCACCGCCACCATGCCGCCCAGTGACAGCGCCAGCAGCGAGTAAGGCGGGGCCATGCCCTGTTGTTGCAATTGCTGGCGGCAGGCTTCCACCATCTGCGCCACGCTGGTCGGGCTGGCTTCATGGCAGCGGCTGCCGTTGCCGGGCAAGTCGGGGGTGATCAGTTGCGCGTCGGGCAGTGCCGCCGCCAGTTGTGCCGGGAAGGCGCCCCAGTGGCGCTGTTCGCGTACCAGTCCGCGCAGCAGTATCCAGCGCTGCATCAGTTATACCACTGGGTCAGCGCGCGGCGCTGCTGGATCTTGCGCTCGCGTCCGGCCGGCAGCCATGACTGGTGGCTGATGCTGGCACGCATCAGGAAGTCGAACCACGTCAGGTGGCGCCGCATCACCCGCTGCAAACGGTGCCGGGCAGTCGGGTTGAAGATGGCGATGCGGTCGAATAGCTGGCGCGGATTCTTTTTTACCCACAGCCACGAGCCCATTTCCAGCGTCAGCGGCAGGAATACGCGCTGCCCCTCGGCACTGCCGTTCAGATACAGGTAGTCCCACAGGTCGCCATGGGTGCGGTACTGGCGGCTCTGCGGCTCGAACACATAGTTGTGGTTGGGGTAGCTGGTGCTGAACAACTGTTCCAGTGCGCCGATGTCGGCCAGATGGGGAATCGGCGTGCTGGTATGGGCGTGCGGGAACCAGATGCGATCGCGCAGGCCGAAGCCCGAGTGGCAGTCGAGCGCCATGCTGAACTGGCGCGGCAGCAGTTCGCGCGTGACCAGTTCGCACACGGCGCGGCTTTCCGCTTCCATGGGCGCACCGTCGGCGCCGCGATACCACGGCAGGTGGCGGCTGAAGCGCTGGCCACCGAGCAAAAAAGGGACGGGGTCGCTGGCGCTGACGGGCGCATTACGCATCAGGTCGACACCCTGCGGATTGCAGCGCGTGGCTTGCCACATGCCGCCCGGATTGACCAGCGGCATGAAGACCA
>JAIELO010000045.1 GCA_019752915.1 Burkholderiaceae bacterium | reverse complement strand
ATGGTGATGTGCGATTCGGCCAGCAGCAGCACGCCGGTCACGCCCTGTCCCGCGCCGAAGCCATGGAAGTGACTGAACAGGACATGCGCACCAGCGGCCACCGCTGCGTCGCGCAGCAGCGCTTCGAGGCTGGCGCAATCGTTGAGGCGCTGCGCGGCGATGCCACCCAGATCCGCCAGTAGATGGCGCCCTGCGGGTTGATGAATCTGCGCTGGCGCCAGTTCGGGTAAGTCCAGCCGCTTCATTTGTGACCACCTCCACCCGAACCGCCGCCGTAGCTACCGCCACCACCGCCCGTATGCGAACTCCAGGTGCTACCCCGGTAGCCCGAACTGGAACGTCCACCGCTGCCGAAGCTCATCCAGCTACTGGCCGAGGTGAATACGGCGACGATAATGGCGTAGATAACATATTTGCTCACGCCTGATCTCCGTTATCGAGGAACCACGCGGGTAGGTAGATCGCCGCTGCGCCGATCAGGCTGATGTACCAGCTGGCCGAAAAATTAATCACCAGAGGAATCGCATTCAACGCCAGCATGACCCAGATGATGCGCTTGGCCATATCGCGATGCCGACGCGGATTGAAGGCACTCGCCGTCGACGCGGTGCGACGGCGTGCGCCTCTGAACTGGCTGCCGAACCAAGCCGCCAGCTGGTCGGTGGCAATCGGCGCGGAGCGCGACCAGGTCATCTCTGCTGCGGTGGTTTCGCTGGCCAGCTTGATCTGGCCGGCAGCGTACTCGCTGACGCGGGTGCGATCGCCGACGGCGACGCGCCAGTTGAAGGCGCCTGCGGCAAAAGTCACCACCGAGCCGTAGTCATATAGTTTGTGGAACTGGCTGCGCTCCAGCACCACGCTGCTGGCACTGGCATCATAGCTGAGTGGCCATTCGGCCAGTACGTCGGCGCCCGACCAGCCCTCGTCGGTTTCCACCAGCCACGAGAAACCGGCGCGCGTGCCGTACAGCAGATATTCATTCCACTGCGTGCCTTCATCGTCGGCGCGGCGCATCATGCCGATGATGGTGAAGTCCTGATTGTTGATGCGCGCCGTGGCGCCAAGTTCGATCGACAGTGGCACGCTGGCCAGCCGTTCGCCCGCTGCCAGCACCGCCGCTTTGGGACTGGCAGCGTCGATCTGGCTGTGACACGACTGACATACCAGCGTGGTGGTGACGCCGGGTAGATATTTAATCTGCGTGCCGCAGGACGGGCAGTCGAGGGCATCGAGTTTGCCGCGATAGCGTCCGGCGGCGCGCGCAATTGCGTCGTCGTCGCGCAGCAGCTGGCATTGCAGGCTGGCCAGCGTGACGGCGAGGCCGGTGTAGATCACCGGCTGCGGGCCATCGGAATAATCGAGGGTGATGAATTCGCTGCCACGGCGGAAGTCCGCTACGCGGGCCTGATAGCCTGCACCGACTTTGAACGGCAGTTCGCCTTGCCCGCCGATGCAGTCGGCGACGCGGATTTCGGCGGCCGTGTAGGGCGCGCCATTCAGCTTATAGGTCTGTCCCGGATGCAGGGAGTCGAACGAGGGCAGGGCCGCGGCGCCACGGTATTCGGCGGTGATGGTGTACAGGCCGGAGGAGTCGCCCAGCCACGAGGTGACGCCATCGTCGAACAGCAGATACCACTCGTTCCACATGCCCGCGCTGTAGCGCAGTTGCAGGCGTCCGATCACGGTGAACGGCCGTTGTCCCAGCACGCCGCTGGTGCCGATCTGGATCGGCGAATAGTCTTCCAGCACGGACGACATCTTGCCGAGATCGCGCACGGCGTCAGCATCTTTCAGTACGCTGGTGCTGCAGTATTCGCAGACAGCCATGACCGAAGCGTGCGAGCGGAAGTGGACTTCCGCGCCGCAGCTAGGACAGGAAACGGTTTGCATGAAGTTGCGTGCGCCCCGCTCAGCCGATGAGTTTTTTCAGTAGCTCGGCTTTGCTACTATCGTAATCGGCAGCGGAAATCAGGCCCTTGTCGAGCAGGCCTTTGAGCTTCTCCAGCCGCGCTTCGATGCCGTCATCGGCTGCCGGTGCCGGTGCCGCTGCGCCAGCCGGCGCGAGTGAACCGCTCAGCGCCTGACCCATCACCTGTCCGAGCGTGACGCCCGCACCCAGCCCCATGCCGATACCGGCGATGCCGCCTTCGTTCTGGGCCGCCAGCGGAATCGCGTTGGCCGTCTGGTAGCGCGTGTAGCCGGTCATTTTATCGGCGCTCAGGCCGCCTTTCATGCCGGCCGAGATGCGTTCGTCGAGAGCCGATTGCAGTTCTTCCGGCAGGCTAACGCTGGCCACGTTGAATTCATCGAGGCCGATGCCGTAGCGGCCGAAGGCGGTGGTCAGATCGCCTTTCACCTGCTGCGCCATCAGTTGCTGGTTGGCGGCCATGTCGAGGAAGGGCACTTGTGCGCTACCCAGCGAACCGGCCATGCTGGCCATCAGAATGCCGCGCAGCTGTTCTTCCACTTCGTCGCGGGTGTACAGCTCGCGGGTGCCGCTGATCTCTTTGAAGAACAGGCGCGGATCGGCCACGCGGTAGGAATACATGCCGAAGGCCCGCACCCGCACCATGTCGAAATCCTTGTCGCGGATGGTAATCGGCTGTGGCGTGCCCCATTTGCGCGCGGTCTGGACGCGGGTGCTGAAGAAATACACATCCGATTTGAATGGCGAATCAAACAGCTTGTCCCAGTTCATCAGATTGGTCAGCAGCGGCAAGGTCTGGGTGGTCAGCTTGTGGGTGCCGGGGCCGAACACGTCGGCGATCTGCCCTTCGTTGACGAACACCGCCATCTGCGATTCGCGCACCACCAGTACGCCACCGTTCTGGATCTCCTGATCCTGCATGGGATAGCGCCACGCCAGCACGCCGTCGCTGCTTTCGTTCCACTGAATTACGTCGATAAACTGCTTCTTGATAAAGCTGCCGATGCCCATAATGGTCCTCGCTGGTATTGGATAGTTCGGGTATTTAGGAGATGCAGGCGCCGTTGATGACGCCGATCGAAATGGCAATCGCGCCGAGCAGGCCGCCGAAGGCGACATTGTTGCCTTCGATCTGATCCTTGGCCATGTTCAGCAGCCGCGTGGTGATGGCATACGCCAGCATCTGCACCACCATCGCACCGGCGGCCCAGCTGACGAATTCGCGGTAGTCGGTCGTGTGCATCAGCGCTGAACCGATGGTGATGGAAAAGCCGATCAGCGCCCCGCCGAGCGACAGTGCTGCCGCCAGATTACCCTGCCGGATCAGCAGCACTTCGTTAAACGGCGTCCACGAGGTGTAGGCTTTGAAGAACACTGCCAGCAGCAAAGCGGCCAGCGACAGGTGGATCAGGTAATTTAGGATGGCGGGCACGGCACACCTTCAGTTAAAGTGATTGACTTGATAATAGTGCAAAATGGCGCACATGACCAAAAAGATTCTGATCCTGTCCGTATTCGTGGTCGCCTCCTGCGGGCTGGCCTACGAATTGATCGCCGGCGCGCTGTCGAGCTACCTGCTGGGCGACTCGATCCTGCAGTTCTCCACCATCATCGGCTGCTATCTGTTTGCGATGGGCGTCGGGGCGCACTTTTCCAAGTATGTGCGCGATGAGGATGTGCTGGCGCGCTTTGTCGATATCGAGCTGGCGGTGGGGCTGGTGGGCGGGCTGTCGGCTGCACTGCTGTTCCTGACCTTTTCGTGGATGGCCGCGCCATTTCGCACCCTGCTGTACGTGATGGTGTTCCTGATCGGCGCTTTTGTCGGCATGGAAGTACCGCTGGTGATGCGCGCCCTGAATGCGCGCCAGACCGAGTTCAATGAACTGGTCAGCCGGGTGCTGACCTTCGATTATCTGGGTGCGCTGGCCGTGTCGCTGCTGTTCCCGCTGGTGCTGGCGCCGTATCTGGGGCTGGTGCGTACCGGATTCATGTTCGGCATGCTCAATGTCGGCGTGGCCCTGTGGACAATTACCGTGTTTCGCACCGAGCTGCAAAATGTCACGGGGCGCATGCTGCGTGCCGCCAGCGTGTTGTGCGTGCTGGTGTTCGGCTTCGCCTTTGCCGACAAGCTGACTTACTGGGGCGAACACGGTCTGTTCGGCGACGAAATCGTGTTTGCCACCACCACGCCATATCAGCGGCTGGTGATTACGCGCTGGAAGGATGATCTGCGCCTCTACATCAACGGCAATCTGCAGTTTTCTTCGCGTGACGAGTACCGCTACCACGAAGCGCTGGTGCATCCGGTGCTGCAACCGCTGCCGTGGGCGCGCCGCGTGCTGGTGCTCGGTGGTGGCGACGGTCTGGCGCTGCGTGAAATCCTGCGTTATCCACAGATCGAGCAGGTCACGCTGGTCGACCTTGATCCGGCCATGACGGGGGCTTTCAGCAAACGCGAAGAACTGGTCAAGCTCAATCACGCCTCGTTCAGCGATAAGCGCGTGCGGGTGATTAATGCCGATGCGGCGCTCTGGCTGGAACATCACGACGAGATGTTCGATGCGGTGATTGTTGATTTCCCCGATCCGTCCAGTTTCGCACTGGGCAAGCTGTATTCGGTGCCGTTCTACGGCATGGTGAAAAAGCATCTGGCCGCGAATGGTCTGATGGTGGTGCAATCGACGTCGCCATTCTTTGCGCCGCATGCCTACTGGACCATCGATGCCACGCTGCGCGAAGTAGGGCTGAAAACCTATCCGTATCACGCTTACGTACCGTCGTTTGGCGAGTGGGGCTTTATCCTCGCCACGCCGCAGGCCAACTATCAGCCACCGACCAGCTACCGCCTGCCGATGCGCTATCTGAACGCCGATACCACGCGCGAAATGTTCACCTTCCCGCCGGATATGCAGCGTTTGCCGATGGCGCCGAACCGCTTGAATACCCAGTCGCTGGTGCATGAATTCGAGCAGGACTGGCGGCGGGTGATCCGCTGATGTTGCGCCGTTCGTTTCTGGTGTGGGCGGGTGCCTCGGCTGCGCTGGCCGCTGGCAGTGTGGCCGGCTTCCAGCGTTGGCGCGAAGTCACACCACGTGTGCACTATCCGGGGCGTGACGAAGGCCATTTTCTGCGCGACCGGAACGCCTTACCGCCGCCGTCGCACACCATCGAGACCGGCGTGGCGATTTTCGGTTCCGGCATCGCCGGGCTGAGTGCGGCGTGGAAGCTGAATAAACTCGGTGTGCACGAGATGCTGATGATCGATGGCCCGCAACCGTATGGCAATGCGGCGGGTGGCGCTTTCGGCGATCTGGCGTATCCGACCGGTGCGCATTATCTGCCGCTGCCCTCGCCGGAATCGGTGCATGTGCGCGAGATGCTGGCCGATCTGGGCATCATTGAGAAAGATGCGTATGCCGAGCAGCCCACCTACGATGAACGCTATATTTTGCACGCGCCGGAAGAGCGCTTGCTGAAAGACGGCCACTGGCAAGAGGGTTTTATTCCCACCGAAGGCGTGCCGGAGTGGGAACGTGCGCAACACAGCCGTTTTTTCGCCGAGGTGGCGCGTTTGCGCCAGACGCATGGCAGCGATGGCCGGCGCGTGTTCGTGTTTCCCACCGTGCTGTCGTCGCAAGACCCGCAGTGGCAGGCACTCGACCAGATCACCCTCAAGCAGTGGCTGGCGCAGAATGGCTACACGGCGCCCACCCTGCACTGGTATCTGAACTACTGCTGCCGCGACGACTATGGCACCAGCTACGACAAGGTGTCGGCGTGGGCTGGCCTGCATTACTACTGCAGCCGCTGGGGGCAGGCCGCCAATGCGGGGAATGGTGCGTGGCTGACCTGGCCCGGCGGCTTGCAGCCACTGGCCAGTGGACTGGAACGGGCGTCGGGCATCCAGCGCAAGGCCGGTACCGTGGTGTCGCTGAAGGAAACCGCGCACGGCATCGAAGCGCTCTGCTTTACGCTGGAAAACGGCCAGCCTCGCAGCTATCTGGTGCGCGCCCGTAAAGCCATTTGCGCCATGCCGCTGTATGTGGCGGCGCGTGTGGTGGAAAATATCGCCGCCTACGGTTTCGATCCGGCCCGTCACAGTCCTGCCTACGCGCCGTGGCTAGTGGCGAATTTCCTGCTCAAGCGCTTCCCGCAAGAGCTGCCCGACCAGCCGTTGAGCTGGGATAACGTGGTGTATCGCGACGCCAGTGAGGCCAGTGCGCCGGGACTCGGCTACGTGGTCTCCACCCATCAGGATATTCGCGTGCAGCCGCCAGAGAAAACAGTGTTCAGTGCCTATGTGGCGCTGTCCGACCGCGATCCGCTCAGTGCGCGGAAATGGCTGCTGGCCGCCACACCGCAGGAATTGCTGGCGCTGGCCAGCGCCGATCTGCATACCGCCTATGGCAGCGACTTCGCCAGCTGTGTGGAGCGAGTCGATATCACCTTGCGCGGCCACGCCATGGCAGCACCGTTACCCAACTTCCGCAGCAATGCCGGGGTGCGCGCCCTGCGCGAGCATGAAGGTCGCGTGCTGTTTGCCCACGCCGACCTGTCGGGCTTTTCGGTGTTCGAGGAAGCGGCATGGTGGGGATGCCGCGCCGCGCAACTGGCTGCCAGTGGTATGCTAGCTGCATGAGTCATGATGCCCGCCAGCGCTTTCGCGCCTCCTCCCGTCTAAAACTGCGTGAAGCCGATGCAGGCAACGCGGTATTTTCCAGCCGTAGCGCGAATCCCGAGCTATCCAAGGCCAAAGCCAAGGCGCTTGATATCAAGCGTACCGGGGAGCTGATCGACCGGATTTCAGCGCTGCAGGATAAGCTGTATGCCCAGCACCAGCAGAAGGTGCTGCTGGTGCTGCAGGGTATGGATACGGCCGGTAAGGATGGCACGGTGCGCGCCATGTTCAGCCGCGTCAATCCGATGGGCGTGCGTGCGGTCTCGTTTAAAGCGCCGACCGATAACGAACTGGCGCATGATTATCTGTGGCGGGTGCACCAGCAGGTGCCGGTGAAAGGCGAGATCGCCATTTTCAATCGTAGCCATTACGAAGATGTGCTGATTACGCGGGTGCAGGGCATGATCGATACGGCGGAGTGCGAGCGGCGCTATCTGCAGATCCGTGATTTCGAGCGCATGCTGGCCGAAACCGGCACGGTGATCGTCAAAGTGTTTTTGCACATCTCGAAAGAAGAGCAGCGCGAACGGCTGCAGGAACGGCTCGATGATCCGGACAAGCAGTGGAAATTCAACCCGGCCGACATCGAGCAGCGTAAAAAATGGGCAGCGTATCAGCGCGCCTACGAAGACGCGATCCGCGCCACCAATCTGCCGCATGCGCCGTGGTATGTGGTGCCGGCTAATTCCAAAACCCACCGCAATCTGGTGATTGCCAGTCTGCTGCTGGAGACGCTCGAGCATATGGTGCTGCACTATCCGCCGCCGCATCCCGATCTGTCGTCCTTCACGGTGACCTAAGACAGCGCGATCGACTCTGTGGCATAGTCATTCTTTGCCCGCTCAAGGAGTCTCTCCATGCTGCAACTCAACGATACCGGCCTGCTGCGTCAGCAGGCATACCTGAACGGCGCTTGGTGCGCTGCCGACAACGACGCCACGCTCCCTGTCTACAATCCCGCGAACGGTGTTCTGCTCGGCACGGTGCCGCTGATGGGCGTGGCCGAAACGCGCCGCGCCATCGACGCGGCCCATGCGGCTTGGCCAGCCTGGCGCAAGAAGACCGCCAAGGAACGCGCCGCGATTTTACGCAAGTGGCATGGCCTGATCCTCGAGCATGCCGAAGATCTGGCGCAACTGATGACGGCCGAGCAGGGCAAACCGCTGGCCGAAGCGCGTGGCGAAGTGGCGTATGGCGCCTCGTTCATCGAATGGTTTGCCGAAGAAGCCAAACGCATCGCCGGTGAAACGCTGGCCTCGCCGTGGCCGGATCGGCGTTTGCTGGTGACCAAAGAGCCGATCGGCGTGTGTGCAGCCATCACGCCATGGAATTTCCCGATCGCGATGATTACCCGCAAAGTCGGCCCTGCGCTGGCAGCCGGTTGCACCATGGTGCTGAAACCGGCCGAAGCGACGCCGTTCTGCGCGCTGGCGCTGGCCGAACTGGCCGAGCGTGCCGGTGTGCCGCCCGGCGTGTTCAGCGTGGTGACGGGCGATCCGGTCGCCATCGGTGGCGAACTCAGTAGCAGCGCGCTGGTGCGCAAGCTGACCTTTACCGGTTCCACGGCAGTGGGGCGTTTGCTGATGGCGCAAAGTGCGCCGACCATCAAGAAGCTGTCGCTGGAACTGGGCGGCAACGCGCCATTCATCGTGTTCGATGATGCCGATCTGGATGCGGCCGTGGAGGGCGCGCTGGCGTCCAAATACCGCAACGCCGGCCAGACCTGTGTGTGCGCCAATCGCATCTATGTGCAGGATGGTGTGTATCAGCAGTTTGCCGACAAACTGGTCGCAGCAGTGCGCCAGCTCAAGGTGGGCGACGGCACCAGCGATGGCGTCACGCAGGGACCGCTGATTAATGAGAAAGCCGTGCAGAAGGTCGAGCAGCATGTGGCCGATGCGCTGTCCAAAGGCGGCAAGTTGTTAGCCGGTGGTCAGCGCCATGCGCTCGGTCACGGCTTCTTCGAGCCGACCGTAATTGCCGATGTCGATAGCACGATGCTGGTGGCGACCGACGAGACCTTCGGTCCGCTGGCGCCGCTGTTCCGCTTCCACACCGACGAGGAAGCGCTGGCGCTGGCCAACGCCACCGAATTCGGGCTGGCCAGCTATTTCTATTCGCGCGATATCGGCCGCATCTGGCGCGTGGCAGAAGGGCTGGAAAGCGGCATGGTCGGTGTGAATACCGGCCTGATCTCCAATGAAATCGCACCGTTTGGCGGGGTCAAGCAGTCGGGACTGGGACGCGAAGGCTCGCACTACGGACTCGATGATTATCTGGTCATCAAGTACATCTGCCTGGGCGGCATCTAGGCGCTGCTGGCAGGATGGTCGGCGTCACGCCCGTGAGCCGGTCGACCATGCGTTTCACGGCCGCCATCTGGTGGCCGGTTTTCAGCGCGTAACGCGGGTCATCATGGGCGAACCAGTCCCAGCACGCTTGCGGATTGGTCGCCGTGGCCGAGGCTTGCGGGTACAGAATCATCAGCCGGTTGGTATCGGCCCAGCCGTTGTAACCGGCGTGGTCGATGAAGGTGCTGCCAATATCGTTGAGGTCCTGCAGGCAGCCATGAAACGCTACATGCAGGCGGCAACCGGCACCAGCGCCCGCTTCGCAAGCCGGTGGTAGGTACAGATAGCCCACCGTCGCCATACCGTGCAGAGTGGGAAAGGGCAGGAATTCGCTCTGCACAAAGGCCAGCGTGCGACCTGCCGGTGGCCCACTGTTGCGCGCCAGCAGGGGGCCGTATATCCATTGCAGCAATTGTCCGGCCGCGTCATAGCTGCAGTTGTTGATATAGGGGCTGCCCAGATGGGCGCAGGGATTGCCGTACTGGTCGGTGGGCAGCGCATGTTCGGCTGGCAGCATGCGGCGGTAGACGATCTGGCTGGCCGGCATATAGTGCCGGTAGTAGTTGTACAGGTCGGTCATCACCGGTTGCGGCACCACGGAATCGATGCTGCCCGACAGTAGCCAGACTTTGTGCGTGGCCAGATTGCTGGTCGCATCGATGGCCAGATCGGCGGCGAACCAGTCGGTGAGCACGATCAGGTCGGCAATACGGGTGCCACCGGGGTGAACGCGGCAGGCAAACAGCGCGCTGGTGCAACTGCAACGGGTAGTGGCCGTGTAGGCGCTACCCTGCGCGCAGAAATACGGACCACCGGCGATGATGCCGGCACCTTTTACGGTGGCGGAAAACGCAACCTCGAACTGGACGGCCATGTAGCCGCCCGAGGACAGTCCCGAGACGCTGACCTGTCCGGCCGACATGGCCGGTAGTTGCCCCACCTGCGCGCAGGCGGCACTGGCGGGCAGAAGCAGCGTCAGCAGCAACACCAGAAATAGCAGCACCA
>JAIELO010000068.1 GCA_019752915.1 Burkholderiaceae bacterium | reverse complement strand
CGGATGTACCTGGAACGCCGGATAGCCTCCCTGCTGCACGTTACGGGAGAAGCTCGCCAACTGCTCTCCGGGCACGCGGCGCACGAACTGGATGGCTTGAAAACCCGGATAGCGCTGATCCAGCTGCAGTTCGCTGACATAGCGCTGGAAGCGCTGGCGATCCATGCGGTCATCCACCGCATACACCCCCTTGAGACCGAGCAGTACATCGAAATAGGTCTGCAAGCGTACTTCGGTATCGCGCCGCACCTTCTCGGCGTCCCGTTCGAAATTGGCGCGAATCTGGTGACGCTGTGCGGTCACCACGATCTGGCAGGTTGCCGCGGTCAGGCACAGGCCGACAAAGAACGCCAGATAGCCGCGCGACTTCAGCATGTGGGCAGCCACCTAGTCAGCAGTAACGGGAACCGGCACAGCTTCCTCGTCATCACGGTAACGGGCAGCGATCTCCATGAATTCCTCTTCAATGATCAGCATCGCATCGGCCACATCCGGGTCAAAATGTTCACCGCTGGACTGGCGGATCATCTCCATCGCTGTCTCGTGGCTGAAGGCCGGTTTGTAGACCCGCTTAGAGATCAGTGCGTCGTACACATCGGCCACCGCCATCAGTCTGGCCGAGAGCGGAATCGCATCGCCTTGCAAGCCTTGGGGATAGCCGCTGCCGTCATATTTTTCCTGGTGCGAGTAGGTGATCTCGCGCGCAAAGCGCAGGAAGGTATTCGAATAACCCAGCTGGTTTTCTACCGCCACAATGGCGTCGCGACCATACACGGTATGCAGTTTAACGACCTCGAATTCGGCCTGGGTCAGGCGGTCCGGCTTGAGCAGAATCGCGTCGGGAATCGACACCTTGCCAATATCGTGCAGTGGTGCGGCCTTGAACAGCGCCTTGATATTGGCTTCGCTCAGTTCATCGGCAAAGCGCGGATGGTGGCGCAACTGGCGCCCCAGCGCCGCCACATAATGCTGCACGCGGCGCAGGTGGTTGGCAGTTTCGTATTCGCGCGTTTCGGCCAGCGAGGCCAGCGCCCAGATCATCGCATCGAGCATCTGGCTCAGTTCCGCCGTCACCTCTTCGACCACATGTTCGAGCAGATTGCGCTGCTGCTTGAGCAGCTCGCGCGACTGGCGCCACTGCACATGGGTGGCCACGCGCGCGCGCAGCACCTCGGCCACCAGCGGCTTCAGCACCACATCGGCAGCACCGGCCCGCAAGGCGCGCGCTTCGTCGGGCTGCTGTTGCAGGAAAATCACGGGAATTTCCGCCGTATCGGGACTGGACTTGAGTTGCTGGCAGACGCTGTAACCATCCATGTCGGGCAACGCCGTATCGAGCAGCACCAGTTGCGGACGCGGCACCTGCTGCATCAATTGCAGCACGCCGGCACCCTGATTCGCCAGTTGCACCTCGTAGTGTTCCTGCAGCATCCCGTTCATCAGAATCAGGTTCTCTGCTGCCGCATCGGCGATCAGTACGATGGCCTTCTTGGTGTTCATCTGCTGCCACTCCCGAGGTTAATCCTTACCGTTATAGTAACCGACAGAATTTGCCAGCCAAACATATTTCTATGCTTGCTTGCAATCATATAGCGCACTACTTATACTGGACGGATGAATCCGAAACTGCCCCCATCCGCCGTCCCGCAACTCGACCAGCAACTGTGCTTTGCGCTGTACTCAACCTCGCTGGCCATGAGCAAGCTCTACCGCAAGTTATTACGCGGCATGGGGCTGACCTACTCGCAATATCTGGTAATGATGGTGCTGTGGGAACGCAACGAACTGACCGTCTCCGAAGTCGGCGAACGCCTGTATCTGGACTCGGCCACCCTGACGCCGCTGCTGAAACGCATGGAACAGGCCGGGCTGCTGACGCGCACCCGCGCCGCCAGCGACGAACGGCAAGTCATCATCAGCCTGACGCCGCAGGGCGATGCGCTGCGCCACGAGGCCGCCAAGCTGCCGCCGGCCATCCTGCAGGCCACCCAGTGCAGCGTCGACCAGGTGGTCGGCATGAAAACACAACTGGATGCCTTGCGCGCCAGCCTGATGTCCCTCAACTGAAACACACTATGACCAGTCCTGCCCCGTTCTACACCCATCCCTCGCAAATGGCCGAGGCCTTGCGCAAGGACGGCTACGCCATCCTGCCGCCGCAGGATCTGGCGGCACTGGCCGGCGTTCCGCTGGCCACGCTCAATCAACTGATTCCCAGCTGGGATGAGCTGTGCCCGGACCTGTACATGAAAGACGGCGGGCGCTACCGGCGCCGGCGCCACGCCTGCTTTATCCAGCACGGCAGCGAACTGCGCCAGACTGCGCACCGTCCGCACTGGCAACCGCTGGAATACAACGCCCTGCACGGCGGCATGAACCGGCTGTTCGAACCGATGCAGCCGGCCACCGTCGCACTGCCGGGCTGGACGGCACTGCTGCAGGGGCTGGGGCAGCTGTGCAGCGCGGCGCGCCGCACTGACACGCCATGGTACGTGGAGGCGCACCAGTTCCGCATCGACACCACCGACGGTATCGGCCGCCCCACCCCGGAAGGCGCACACCGCGACGGGGTCGACTTTGTCGCCGTGATGCTGATCAGCCGTCAGGACATCAAGGGTGGTGAGTCGCGCCTGTTCGAAGCCGATGGCCCGAACGGCAAACGCTTCACCATGAGCGAACCGTGGACCCTGCTGCTGCTGGACGATGCCGCCGTGATCCATGAATCGACGCCGATCCAGCCGCTGGCCGGCTACGGCCACCGCGATACGCTGGTACTGACCTGGCGCAGCAACGGTTTCCAGGGCCAGCCCTGAGCGCTGGTGCGCGCCCGATGCAGCGCAACATCACACTTTAACTTTTTGAAATGATGGCAAGATCGACAGCGTAGTTCTACGGTATTGCACTGCACCATAAATGCGACTATAGTAAAGCTGTCTCCTCCGATTGTCGCCAGACATTGGAACTCCGCCCGCACCCACTGTTGCGGGCTTTTTTTTGTCTGGCCAGGTGTAAAGACGCCGATACAATTCGCCCTGCAGTACGGGCCATGAATATGCGATACTTCCTGCGGACACACGGAGTATTTTCGATCATGGCGTTTTTCCCGAAGCTGCAGCCTTTACCGCCCGCAGCGCAGGCCGCAGGCCAGCGCATCATGCTGGCAAAAACCACCCAGCTGGGCGATCTGGTTATCAGCCTGCCGATGGCCGCCGCCCTGAAACGGCATGATCCGCGCTGCACCGTGATTTTGCTGACCAATCGCCGCACCGCCGAAATTGCGCGGCACTGCCCGGATGTCGATGAAGTCTATGCCGCGCCGGAAGACCCGCAAGAACTGACAGCGCTACTGGCCACCGTCCATCCCGATATTTTCATTCAGGTCAATCCGTGCCGGCGGCTGGCGCAATGCGCCTACGATGCGGCGCTGCCGATCCGGATCGGCTCCCTGTTCCGCCTGTATAACTGGCGCCGCTGCACCCATCTGGTGCCGATCTCCTCGCCCAACTCCGGTCTGAATAAACGCCTGCTCGACCTGCAGTATCTGCGCCCGCTGGGAATTGTGGTGGAAGACGACGCCGAAATTCCGGCGCTGTGCCGCCTCTCGCCACCTACAACGACAGTGGCCGGCGCCGAGGCGGCCGCACGCCTGCATCCGGCCCGTTACGCACAAGGCCGGCGCAGCGTGATCCTCAGCCCGGCGCTGGTCACGGCACGTTCGCACCAGTGGCCTCTGATGTTCTATTCAGAGCTGATCAACGCTATCGACCCGCAGCAAGTCCAGTGGTTCATCTGCGGCACTGCCGAAGACCGGGCCAGCCTGCAGCCGCTATTGCAGCGCCATGCCGGCGCGGCCAATGTGACAGATCTGGTAGGGCAGATGTCGCTCACCGAATTCATGGGCTTTATCAGTGCCTGCGATGGCCTGATCGCTGGCAGTACCGGACCGCTGCATCTGGCCGCAGCGCTGGGCATCCATACCCTGGGACTGTTCCAGTCGCGCCAGAGCGATGTACGGCGCTGGCGTCCGCTGGGTGCCTCGGCCAGCGTGATCCACAGTCAGGTGCGCTGCCGCGGCGAGCGCCGTATCGACACGGCCGCCAGCAAACTGGCGGTGCCCTGCCCCTGTATGACGGCAATTGCCCCGGCGACCGTGGCAGAGCATGTGCGGCGCTGGTTCGCGCCAAGCCAGTGGCCGAATTAAATTCGGGTGCCAGCGCGATTTTTCAGCGCCAGCGCACAAAAAAGCCCCATGTACGACCCAAGTCACACGATAATCTTTTGCGTTTTTAGCGATAATCGTGCAATCAATTCACCACACCTAACTCCGGAGATCCCATGAAATTGAAGCACCTCGCACTGGCCGCAGCAATGCTGGCCGCCACTGGCGCCCAGACCCACGCTCAGGCTCAGGCTCAGGACATGATCGTCAAAATTGGCCACAGTGGCCCGCTGTCCGGTGCGCAGGCTTTCTCTGGTAAGGACAATGAAAGTGGTGCACGACTGGCGGTCGAGGAGCTGAATGCCAAACCGATTACCGTGGCTGGCAAAAAAATCCGCTTCGAGCTGCAATCGGAAGATGATCAGGGCGATCCGAAAGCCGGTGTCGCTGCGGCCCAGAAGCTGATCGATCAGGGCGTGAAGTTCGTAGTCGGCCCCTACAACTCGGGCGTGGCGATTCCTGCTTCGCGCGCCTACAACGATGCCGGTGTGCTGATCGCCAGCGTTGCCACCAATCCGAAACTGACCCAGCAAGGCTATAAGGGTCTGTTCCGCGTCAATGCCAGCGACTCGCAACTGGGCGGGAAAATGGCGCTGTATGCTGCCAGTGAACTGAAACTGAAAACGGTGGCCGTGATCGATGACCGCACTGCCTTCGGTCAGGGTGTGGCAGAAGAATTCAAGAAGCAGGCCAAGGCTTCCGGCATGACGGTTGCAGGCCACGAATTCACTACCGATAAATCGTTCGACTTCAGCGCCATTCTGACCAAGCTGAAAACCAAAAAAGTCGAAGCGATCTTCTTCGGCGGCTATGCTCCGCAAGGCGCGCCGATGGCGCGTCAGATGAAGCAACTGGGCATCAACGCCAAGCTGCTGGGCGGCGACACCATCTGCACGGCGGAGATGGGCAAACTCGGTGGCGAGGCTGTCGGTGAAAACGTGCTGTGCTCGCAGGGCGGCGCGATTCTCGACAAGGCCGCCAGCGGCCCGGCCTTCAAGGCGCGCTTCAAAGCACGTTTCAAGCAGGATGCCGACGTGTATGCAGCAGCCTACTACGACGCCACCATGATGTATGCGCAGGCCATGCAGAAGGCCAATTCGCTCGACCCGCAAAAGGTCGGCGCGGTAATCAGTGGCGGCGAATACAAAGGTGTGGCGGGCAGCTACAGCTTCGATGCACGCGGCGATATGAAGCAGTCGCCCGTGACGATCTTTAACTTCAAAGGCGGTCAGCCATCCGCTATCACCAGCTACTGATGCAAGCCGTGCTGCTGCCGCTGCGGCAGCAGCACGGGAAACAGCGTCACACCGCCTGATCCTCGTCGGCGTAGCGCGCCGCAATGGCACGAAATTCTGTCTGCAGGGTCAGGAAGGCGTCGAGGATGTCGGCATCGAAGTGGCTGCCGCGTCCCTGCTGCATAATCGCCAGCGCCTCTTCATGGGTCTTCGGCGCCTTGTAGGCGCGCCGCGAAATCAGCGCATCATACACATCGGCCACCGCCATCAAACGGGCCGACAGCGGAATTGCGTCACCGGCCAGTCCCTCCGGATAACCGCTGCCATCCCATTTCTCCTGGTGCGAATAGCAGATTTCTTTGGCAGTTTCCAGAAACGGCACATTCACGCCCAGTCCTAATTCCGCATGCACGATGGCGTTGCGCCCCAGCGTGGTGTGGGTTTTCATGATCTCGAATTCGTCCGGATCGAGCTTGCCCGGTTTGAGCAAAATACGATCGGGAATGCCGACTTTGCCGATGTCGTGCAGCGGCGCCGATTTGAACAGCTGGGTGATATAGCGCGGCGTCAGCGTGGCATTGAAGCGCGGATGCGGCACCAGATATTCGGCCAGCAGTTTCACATAGTGCTGGGTGCGCAGAATATGGTTACCGGTTTCGTTATCGCGGGTTTCCGCCAGCGAGGCCATGATCAGAATCGTCACATCCTGCAGCGCCTGCACTTCGTCGGTACGGCGCTGGACTTCCTGTTCAAGGTAGGCGTTCTGGTCGCGCAGGAAGTCGGCCGACGCTTTCAGCGCGAGATGGGTCTGCACGCGTGCCAGCACGATCGGCGGGCTGACCGGTTTGGTGATGTAATCCACCGCTCCCAGATCAAAGCCCATCTGCTCATCTTCGCGCTCGGTTTTCGCGGTCAGGAAAATCACCGGGATACCGGCCGAAACGGGATCGGCCTTGAGCCGGCGGCACACTTCGTAGCCATCCATCTCCGGCATCATCACGTCCAGCAGAATCAGGTCGGGCGCCTTGTCACCCTGGGCGATTTTCAAGGCACGCTGGCCACTCGGCGCGACCTTCACGGTGTACTGCTCTGACAGCAGATCACTCATCAGCGTTAATTTTTCCGGCGTATCGTCAACCACCAGAATGACCGGTTTGCGTGCGGTGATACTCATGCATGTTCCTTATTGGGTAAAGACGCGGTAGCAAGGTGCAGCAGCACCAGTGCCTGTTCCATATCGAATTCCTGAATGGCGTGTTCCAGCTGCGCATAGTGCAGCGGGAAGACAGTGGCCAGCAGGGTTTTGTGTTCGTTGAGCAGTTGCGCGCTGCGCGCATCATCATCTTCCAGCAGCGCCGTCAGCTCGGCCACGATGCGGTCGCGTTGCGCCGCCGTGTAGCTATGCGGCGTTTCGGGCACCAGCGCCGGCAAGGCCGCTTCGATGGCCGCAATCTGGCCCGCCAGTACGCTGGCCAGCTGCGTCAGTTGTGGTGATAGCTGTTCGGCCAGCACGCGCGCCGGTACGCTGCCGGCGCGCGCGGGCGACAGCGCATGTTCGGTTTCATCAGCCAGCAGTTGCAGCGCATCGGCGCCGATATTACCCGCCAGCCCTTTCAGCGTGTGCGCGCTGCGCTCGGCACCGGCGCGGTCACCGGCTTCGAGCTGCTTGCGGAGTTGCTGCACGGCGCCAGCCTGATTGCTGACGAAGGTGCGCAGCATGGCGATGTAACGCGGCTGCTTGCCCATCACACGGCGCAGACCACTGACCATGTCCAGCCCTTCGATCGGTGCCAGTGTCGCTTCGGCTGGCGCGGCATACGTCACTGCTGGCAGCACGCGCGCGTCATCCGGCAAGCCGCTGCTGCCGCTGCCGGCACTGGCAGCGGCGCCGGTAGCGGTGCTGCCGGCGGCAGGACTGCGGGCCGGTATCCAGCGCAGCAGCACCCGCCACAGTTCGTCCGGCTCGATCGGTTTGACGATGTAGTCGACCATCCCGGCCTGCATGCACAACTCGCGATCGGCCTGCATGGCGTTGGCCGTCATCGCCACCACCGGCAAGCCAGCCAGCGCCGGCAAGGCGCGGATGGCGCGCGTCGCATCCACGCCGTCCATCTCGGGCATCTGCATATCCATCAGCACCAGCTGGTAGTCGCCGCGCTGCGCCATCGCCAGCGCTTCCACACCATTCACGGCGATGTCCACCACAAGTCCGGCATCCATCAGCAGTTCTGCAGCGACCTGCTGGTTCAATTCATTGTCTTCGGCCAGCAGCACGCGCGCGCCATGAATGGTGCTCAGTGCGGCCAGCATGCTGACCGGTGCCACGCGCGCCTGCGGACCGTCATCCATACTGCCGCCCAGCAGGCGGATCAGCGTATTGAACAGCACCGACGCATTCACCGGTTTGATCAGCACATCGTCAAACCCGGCACTGTGGGCTTGCTGGATCACTTCTTCGCGACCGTAATCGGTGACCATCAGCAAGCGTGGCGGCAATGTCAGCCCCAGTGCGCGGATCGCCCCGGCTGCGTCGACCCCGCTCAGCGCCCCCATCTGCCAGTCCAGTAGCACTACCTCGTAAGGCGCGTCGCCCAGTGCTGCCGCGCGCACCATGGCCAGCGCTTCGGCGCCGGAGCTGGCCGTGTGGACGGCAAAGCCCATGCTTTCCAGCAGACCGGCAATCACTACCCGCGCACTATCGTTATCGTCGGCCACCAGCAAACGCCGGCCACGCAGATCCGGCGACGGCAGCAGCGTCGGACGCTGGCTCTGGCCGATATCAAGGCGCGCTGTGAACCAGAACGTCGAGCCTTGACCGAGTACGCTGTCTGCCCCGGTTTCGCCGCCCATCAGGCTGGCCAGCTTGCGCGAAATCGCCAGTCCCAGTCCGGTACCGCCGTACTTGCGGGTAGTGCTGGCGTCGCCCTGCTGGAAGCTCTGGAACAACTGCCCTAACTGCTGCTCGCTCAAACCGATGCCGGTGTCGCGCACGGCAAAATGCAGCAGTACGCAGTGATCATCGCGCTGCAGCACGCGCACCGTCACCGCCACTTCACCATGCTCGGTGAATTTCAGGGCATTGTTGGCATAGTTGATCAGAATCTGGCCCAGTCGCAGTGCATCGCCTTCCAGCGCAACCGGCACATCGGCGGCCACGTCGAATACCAGCTCCAGTCCCTTGGCACTGGCTTTGTCGCCGATCAGGGTCGCCAGATTTTCCAGTAACTGATCAAGCTCGAACGGCTGTTTATCGACCTGCAGCTTGCCTGCCTCGATCTTGGAGAAGTCCAGAATGTCATTGATGATGCCCAGCAGGTGCTGGCCGGCGCGCTGGATTTTCTGCACATAGTCGTGCTGGCGCGGCGTCAGTCCGGTCTTCAACGCCAGATGACTCATGCCGATAATCGCATTCATCGGGGTGCGGATTTCGTGGCTCATATTGGCCAGGAATAGCGACTTGCTGCGGGTGGCGTCTTCCGCCGTCTGCTTGGCGACACTCAGTGCCTGCGCCGCTGCATGCTCCGCCGTGACGTCGGCCAGATAGCCGTTCCACACCTCTTCACCGGCAATCTGGTGCACACAGCTGCAGTGCAGATCAACCCAGCGCTCCGACAGCTGGCCCTGCGCGCCGAACGCCATCCGTCGGTGCACAAACCAGTGCTGGCTTGCGCCATCGGCAAACTGTGCCAGCAAGCCGGTCGCGCCTTCCGGATCGAGCAGGGAAAACAGACTGGCGCCATCGGCCAGCACGTCGCTGGCCTGCAGGCCGGTGATCGCGGTAATCGCGGGGCTCATGAAGCGGAACTGCGGCTGACCGCTGGCATCAAGCTGGAACTGATACACCGCGACGGGCAGATTATTGGTGATCTCGCGCATGCGCCGTTCGTTCTCGAAGCGCAGCCGGCGCGCATGTTCGGCAGCACGGGTGCGCCCAGTCATTACCAGCGCAAACAGCCAGATGGCGGCCGCACAACCGGCGCCCAGCGCCAGCTGATGCCACAGCGGTAGCCACTGGCTGCGATCCTGCAGCACCAGCACCCGCCATTGCCCGCCCTCGTCCGGCCAGCTCAAGCTACTGCTGGCCAGTGCATGGGTCGTCCCATCGAGCATGGTCTGGCCACCACGGGTTTCAAACGGCAGTTGCAGCGGTCCGGTAGCGCTGAAGATGTCACCGAACTGGCGCTCCTTCTCCAGTTGCGCCATGCGCGCCGGACTGATTTCGCCGCTGACCATGAACAGGTATTCATTACGATTGGTAGCAAACACCACCCCGTCCGGTGATAGCAGCAGCGCCGGGTCCTTGCTATGGGCCAGAATCCGGTCGATCTCCGCCGCCGGCATTTTGATGGTGTAGACCCCGGCAATCGGCGTGTCGCGCGAGTTGCCGCTGTAGACGGGGGCCGCAAAATACAGCCCGCGCTCGTGTGAATTGCTGCCGATCGCCGCGTACACATTCGCCTGCCCGGCCAGCGCGCGCCGCACATACGGGCGATAGCGCAAGTTGCGCCCGACCCCGATCGCCTTGCCTTCTTTATTCAGATAAGCCACGGTGGTGCCGTCACCCGCCAGC
>JAIELO010000176.1 GCA_019752915.1 Burkholderiaceae bacterium | reverse complement strand
ATTGATCAGCCCGATGTATGGCACCCGCAACAGGCGCGCACTGACTGCCAGCGAGAGCCGGAAGTCGCCAATCACGGCATCCGGCGCCACGCGTTCGAGCAGGCGCCGGTCATCCTGCACGTAGCGCTGCAAGGTCGCCACATCGTAGACCGGCTTGCCAGCCGCCAGAGCGGCCAGAAAGCGCGCGCTGGAGATACTCGCCAGCGGCCAGTACTGCATGGGGCCATCAGGCACGAACTCGGCGTAAGCTGGTGCACAGGCAAAGTGACAATCATAGTGCTGGGGCGATAGCATGCGCGACAGCGCCAGCGGTCGCCCCACATGCGCGAGCGTGACCGCTTCTGCCACAAACAGTATTTTTTTCCGCACCATGTGCCCAGCATGCAGTGCACTCCTGCCCCGTCTTTGAGATGGCTCAATAGTGTGGGAATTCGACCCAGATCAAGACCATCGTCCTGCAAAGCTTGTATTTTTCCCTACTGGAAATCGAAAGCCTGATCAGCTCGTTCAGCTTGCTGCGCCGACGTCTGGCGCCCACCTCTTGCTTAAAGCTCGCCCAATGTTCCATACCGAACGGTCAGGTCTCAGCCAGAAGTTGACCATGATTGCCTTGCTATCGACCGGCAGCGCACTGCTCATGGTGTTGATCGCTTTTGCCACCATGTCGATTCTCAGCCGTAGCGAGCAGGAGCGTCAGCAACTGATTTCGCTGGCCGACGTCATCGGCAGCAATAGCGAACTGGCCCTGCTATATGCCGACGCACAGCAGGCGCAGCGCACGCTGGCGGCCTTGTCGGCCGACCAGCGCATCCGCCGGGCCGCCCTCTACACGGGCCACGGCCAGTTGCTGGCGCGCTATAAAGCAGACAGCGAAGCGACCCCCGATGACGCCCCTGAGCAGTTGACGCCGGCAGTCAGTGCCGGCGCACTGATGAACACCGTCAATGATCGGGCGCACTGGCTGCCCTCCTTGCGACTCTACCGTCCGGTTCAGCGCAATGGCGAGCGCATCGGCACACTGATGCTGGAAGCGAGTCAGTCGCGCATGTGGCTCGATCTGCTGCGCAGTCTGGCTGCGAGTGCCGTGGCGGCGTTGCTGGCTTTTATGCTGGCTCTGCTGATGGCGGCGCGCCTGAAAAGCAGCATTGCCGAACCGGTCGCACGTCTGATCAGCGCAGCCCAGCAGGTCAGCTGCGGTATGACCACCCCGCGCATCAGCCATCACCGGCACGATGAACTGGGCGCCCTGATCGACAGCTTCAACGACATGCTGGCGCACGTCGAAGCACGGGATGAGGCGCTGCATCAATATCGTGACCAGCTGGAACGCCAGGTGGGGGTGCGCACCGAGCAGCTGGAAAAAGCCAAGAACGCTGCCGAAGCGGCCAGCCAGGCCAAGAGTGCGTTTCTGGCCACCATGAGCCATGAAATCCGCACTCCCATGAATGGCGTGCTGGGCATGACGGAGCTGCTGCTGGCCACGCCACTGAGCGAACAGCAGCACCATTACACCAGCATGGTCAAGCGCTCCGGCGAGCATCTGCTGGTGATCATCAACGACATTCTGGATTTTTCCAAAATCGAAGCGGGCAAGCTGACGGTCGAATACATCCAGTTCAATTTCCGCGAGCTGCTCGATGAAATCGAACATGTGTTTGCCCCGCAGGCGCAGAGCAAGCAGTTGCGCCTCGAACTAGCGATTGCCCACGATATTCCGATCGCCGTCTGCGGCGACCCGAACCGGCTACGGCAGGTGATCTATAACTTGCTGGGAAATGCTGTCAAATTTACCGACAGTGGGCAGATCACCGTGGCCGTGAAAGTCATCGCAGAAGATGCGCAGAGCATTGGTCTACGCTTTGAAGTACAGGACACCGGCATTGGTGTCTCGGGCGAAGCGCGCGCCCGTATCTTTGACTCCTTCTCGCAGGCCGACGGTTCGACGACCCGCAAGCACGGCGGCACCGGCCTGGGACTGGCCATCTCGAAACAGCTGGTCGAGCTGATGGGCGGGCGCATCGGGGTCGATCATGCGCTAACGCAAGGGTCGATTTTCTGGTTTACCGTAAATTTCGACAAGCGTCGCATCGATGTCGACGACGCCTCCAGTTACGCCAACCGGGAATGCCGCGCCTTGATAGTCGACGACCAACTCGCCAGCCGCACTGCGCTGGCACAGCTACTGACCAGCTGGCACCTGCCCTGCAGCGCCTGCAATGCCAGTGCCGTCCAGCATGCGCTACAGCAGGCGCAAGCAGACGGCCAGCCTTACGATGTCGCGCTGCTGGAAATGGACTTGCCGCGCACCAGCGGCCTGGCGCTGGCAGCCGCCTTGCACGCTGATCCTGCACTGTCCGGGCTACGCTTGCTGTTGCTGAGCAGCCAGCAACATGCCGCCGATAGCGTCCAGTGTCGCGAAGCAGGCGTCACGTATCAACTGGTCAAACCGCTACGCGAGAGCGACCTGTACGAATGCCTGCTAGGTGGCACTGCGCGCATTGCCGGCAGCAAGGCCACCGATAGTGCCGCATCCAGCGCCAGCAATGCTGTGCTCGAACAGCTGGCGGAACCGGTCACCAGCTTCAGTCATGCCAGCACACCTGCGCTACGCAAGCGGCGCGGCCGCAAGGTGTTGCTAGCGGAAGATAATCCCGTCAATGTGGAAGTTGCCAGCGCCATGCTGGAAAGTATGGGGCTCGATGTCAGTCGCGCCGCCAATGGAGCAGAAGCACTGCATTCAGTGCAGGCCGATGCCTTCGATCTGGTGCTGATGGATTGCCAGATGCCGGTGATGGATGGTTTTGCCGCCACCAGCGAAATCCGCCGCCACGAACTGCAGCGCGGTCAGGGTCACAAACTACCGATCATCGCCATCACGGCCAATGCCCTGCAGGGCGACCGCGAGTCCTGCCTGGCTGCCGGGATGGACGATTATCTGAGCAAGCCCTTCACCCAGCAGACACTGGGCGACACGCTGGCACGCTGGATCCCTCTGCCACGCCAGAGTACGCCAGTAGCAGCGCCGCCACCGACGTCTGCTGTCAGCGGCACCATGGCAATCGCTACCGCAATGCCCCCGGCCAGCAGCGACGCGACAGAGCCTGGCGGCGCCATCCAGCGTCAGGCTCTGGAAAACATCCGCGCACTCAGCGCAGAAAACGGCGACGCCTTGCTGGAAAAAATTCTGCACACCTATCTGCGCGACACCCCCGAACAATTCGCCACCTTGCGCCTGGCCATCCAGCACGATGACAGTGAGGCCTTACGTCTGCTGGCGCACCGCCTGAAATCGGGCAGCGCCAACGTCGGCGCGCAAAGACTCGCCAGCACCTGCAAAGAACTGGAACAGCTGGGGCGCCAGCACAGCACCAGCGGTGCCGCAGCTTTGCTGGCCAGTATGGAACAGCAATTCAACGCCGTGCGGCAGGCACTGGAAGCAATACTGGAAAAGGAAGCCTGACATGGCAGCTGCCCCCTCGACGCGCCGTGGACTGGTGCTGGTCGCCGACGATGATCCCGTGATGCGCATGCTGATGCTGGAAATGCTGGGACAGGTCGGCCTCGATACCGTCGAGGCCGAAGACGGCCTGCAGGCACTCGACAGCTTCCAGCGCATCCAGCCCGATCTGGTGATGCTCGACGTCGAGATGCCCGGCATGGATGGACTGGCCGTATGCAGTGCCATCCGCCAGCTCGAACAACACACCACCGTCCCCATCATCATGGTCACCGGCGCCGATGAACTGGCGTCGGTGACGCGCGCCTACGAAGCGGGCGCCACCGACTTCGTCTCCAAACCGATCAACTGGCCCATCCTCGGTCACCGCGTGCTGTACGTGCTGCGCGCCAGCGACGCTATCACCCGCCTGCGCATCGCCGATGCCCAGCATCGCGCCGTGATGGCCGCCATCCCCGACACCTTCTTCCGCATGAACCGCGCCGGCGACTATCTGGACTACGAACAGGGCCACGAAGCGAGCAGCGTATTCGCCAGCGAGCAGTGTGTCGGGCGCAATCTGCAACAGGTGCTGCCGGAGCCGATCGCCCGCAATCTGCTGCAGAAAGTCCAGACGGTACTCGCTAGCCAGCACATCGGCTCGCTCGATTATGCCCTGCCCCAGCCTGCCAATATCCGCGTGCGCGCGGGCGAACATGCCGTGGCCGGGCCGGTGCGGCATTTCGAAGCACGGCTGGTAGCGACCGGCCCGGATGAAGTACTGGGGCTGGTGCGCGACATCAGCGAACGCAAGCGCAACGAAGAACAGATCCGCCGGCTGGCCTATTGCGACAGCCTGACCGGCATCCCTAACCGGCAAGCGTTTCTGGAAACGCTGGAAGCCGAGTTGCAACGCTCGCGCAAAGACCAGCACAAATTCGCCGTGCTGTTCATGGACCTCGATGCCTTCAAACGCATCAACGATACGCTCGGTCACGATGTCGGCGATCACTTGCTGAAAGCGGTCTCGGAGCGGCTGCGCGAAACCATCCGCCCCAGCGATCTGGTGTCGCGCACCGAAGCCGACGACAGCAATCTGGCACGCCTTGGCGGCGACGAATTCACCATCCTGATTCCCGATCTGGAACGGGTCGAAGATGCTTTAGCGGTGGCCCAGCGCGTCAAGGATGCCATGTGCCGTCCCTTCCAGCTGGGCAGCCACGAGATTTTCGTCACCGCCAGCATCGGTATTTCGCTGTATCCCGACGATGGCGAGGATTGCAGCAGCCTGCTGAAATTTGCCGACACCGCCATGTACCACGCCAAGAATTGCGGCAAGAACAATGCCAAGTTCTACAGCTCGTCTTTGACGATGCAGATCATGAGCCACGTGCAGCTCGAGGTCGGCTTGCGCAAGGCGCTGCAGAACGGCGAACTGTACCTGCTCTACCAGCCGCAGATCGACGTGCGCAGCGCCACCATCGTCAGCGTCGAAGCGCTGGTGCGCTGGCGCCATCCGGAGCGGGGCATTATTTCGCCCACCGAATTCATTCCACTGGCCGAGGAAACCGGCCTGATCGTCCCGATCGGCGAATGGGTGTTGCGTGCCGCCTGCCAACAGGCACGCCTGTGGCAAAGCAATGACGAGCGCCCGCTGCGGGTTGCCGTGAATCTGTCGGCACGCCAGTTCAAAGACGAGAACCTGAGCCAGATGGTGCTGTCCGCCCTGCACGATAGCGGCATGCCCGCCGAGCTACTGGAACTGGAATTGACCGAAGGCACGCTGATGGACGATGCCCGTGCCACCATGGCCACGCTGGAACAGTTACGCGCGATTGGCGTGTATCTTTCCATTGACGACTTCGGTACCGGCTACTCCTCCATGAGCTATCTGAAACGCTTCAACGTCAGCGCGCTCAAGATCGACAAGAGCTTCATCACCGGCTTGCCGCAGGATAGCGAGAATGCCGCCATCACCCGCGCCATCATCGCCATGGCACACGGCCTGAAGCTGAACGTGGTGGCGGAAGGCGTGGAAACCAATGCCCAGCTGCTGTTGCTCGAGCAGTATGGCTGCGACATGGTGCAGGGTTACTACCTCGGCCATCCCTCGCCACCGGAAAATATCGAACTGATGCTGGCTAACCGCCCCATGCTCGATGGGAGCGACAACCTGCGCGACGAGAGGTTCCCTGCACAGCTTTGACGCTGCTCGCTGTCCACTGAGCCACGCTTTCTATGATGAGTAGACCGATAGATCAGGATCGACTCACAGGAGGCCTTATGGACCAGCACGAACACTCATTCCGACTGGTGTTCAGCCCGGAACGACCAGCGTGCCGCAAGCCGCTGGTGCTGCACGCTGCGGCCATTGCGCGGCGTACCGAAGCACTGTTCAAAGCCATGGCCCACGACTACCTGCTGCGCGAACAGTTCATCACGGATCCCGCGACCGTGCTGGCTGACTACACCGAGGGCATGGATCTGCCACCCCAGCGCGCTTCGGTGAGTAATCAACTGGTGTATGCGATTCTGGCCAACCGCAAGATGCGCAACTGGCTACGCAACTATGCCGCCGAACATCAGCAGCGCGCCCCGAGTCGCAGCGAATTCATGACCGATTTCGGGCATGCCGTGATCGCCCATGGCGACGATCACGCCGTGATAGCACTGATCCGCGCCTGCATCGAGCGCGAATCGCCGTTTGCACTGGGCGGCATCGATCAGGCCATGCTGTTTACCAGCAGCCCGATTTTTGCCTCGGGCTTTCTGGTGCCCACCGACCACCGCACCACCAACGATTCCAACAGCACGCAAAATTTCGAACACAGTTCGGCCACCATCGGCACCGGTCCCGGCACCGAGCATGGCACGGAAGTAGGCACCGATACGGGTACCCATTCCGGTACCAACACCGGCACTGACAATGGCACGGATACGGGGACCGACGATGGTACGGATGACGGAACCGATACCGGCACCGATCAGGGTACCGACGACGGCACGGACGACGGTACCGATACCGGCACGGATCAAGGCACCAACGATGGCACCGACGACGGCACCGATCAAGGTACGGACGACGGTACCGACGAAGGAACCGATGACGGTACCGATCCGGGTACCGACGATTCGGACTTCGATCCCTATCGCGGTCAGGAATACCTGCGCGTGACCATCGAAGCGCTGGTGCAGTACGCCATCACACTGGAAACGCGCGGCCTGCTCGATCTACGCGAAGTGGAACTCTATGAAACCCGCTGACCAGAAGCTGCCTCTGCTGCCGCGCCGGGGGCGCACACTGTCCATCATGCCGACCTTTACCTGTCCGGCTGCCTGCACCGATTGCAGAACGCTGTCGAGTCCACGCGAGCGTGCCCACCTCGATCTGGCCACCGTGCTGGCAGCCATCGACGAAGCCCGCGAGCTGGACTTCTGCAACGTGGTGTTCACAGGTGGCGAGGCGACGCTCGAGTGGACCACCTTGTTACAGGGCATACAGCGCGCAGCCAGCTATCACTTCCCCGTCCGGCTCGTCACCAACGCCCACTGGGCCACCAGCGCCAGCGTCGCACACGAGAAACTGGCTGCACTGATCGCTGCGGGTCTCTCCGAAATCAACTACAGCACAGGCGATGAACATATCCGCTTCGTGCCACTCGAACGCGTCGCCCACGCCTGCGTAGCCGCCTGCCGGTTGCACTTGCGCACCCACGTCATGATGGAACTCAAAGAAGCGCGCAGCATCACGCCGGAATCACTGGAGCAACACCCGCTGATTACGGCGCTGCCGCTCGCGGAACGGGCCTACCTGACCGTTCTCAGCAGCCCATGGATGCCGCTCAATCACACTACCACCTATCGCTACCCGGAAGGTGTCGCCTGCGACGTTCAGGCTGCTGCGATGCGCGGTGGTTGCACCAGCGTCCTGCGTACTTACACCTTGCAAGCCGATGGCCGGGTGGGCGCCTGCTGCGGACTGGGTCTGCGCGTCATACCGGAACTCAATGTCAGCACCACCGACATGCCGCAATGCCTGCATCAGGCCATCAGCGCATCGGAGGAAGATTTCCTCAAACTGTGGATTCATTATCAGGGACCGGCCAAGGTGGTGGCATGGGCCGCGCAATACAATCCGGCGATCCGCTGGGAAGGCATGTACGCCCACCAGTGCCAGATGTGCCAGCGGCTCTACCACGACGACGCCATCCGCGCAGTGATTGCCAGCCATTGGCAGGAAATGATCGCTGAAGTCCTGCAGGCCGCATGGCTGGACGATGTGCACATTCCCGCCACGCTGTCCCAGATTCAACGCGAAACGGCCTGAGTTTCTGCCGGAACCTCTATCTCATCACACCATGTCCGCCCTGCCCGCTACCTGCGTCCCACCGCCGCCACTCACCGTGGCCAAGCTGCGCCATGACGCTGACCAGTTCAATTACCTGCAAAGCTGCGGCATACTCGGTCCATCGTATGGCGCCATCGCCGAGTACTACCGTCATCTGGCCAGTCAGCTCAGCGCCAGCAAACAGGAACGCCGGGAACACTGGCAGCCAGCGGAACTGCGCGCTATCGGCAACATCTATAACTGCAACGTGTTCCAGCGCCATGCTCCCATGCTGGCGCAGCCTTATGGGGCTAGCTGGTCTGGCGCCAGTGTGGAAAGCCGCTACTTCGCGCGGCGTCCCAATATTGTCGTCATCGACGATTTTCTATCGGCACAAGCCCTGCACAGCCTGCGCGCCTACTGTCTGGAATCGACCATCTGGAATTCGCTACGCTATTCGCATGGCCGGCTCGGCGCCCTATACCGCAACGGCTTGCGCTGCCCCCTGCTGCAGCAGCTGGCCGATAGCCTCGCCGCCGCTCTGCCACGCCTGATCGGCCAGCGCCACCCGCTCACGCAATTGTGGGCCTACAAGTATCCGGCCCACATGCCCGGTGACGATGTGCATGCCGACTTCGCAGCCGTCAATGTCAATTTCTGGATCACGCCCGACGCCGCCAACCTCGATCCGGCCAGCGGAGGCATGCGCATCTATGACGTCGCGGCGCCTCCAGACTGGCACTTCACCGACTACAACCGCCGTCCAGCGCTGATACGCCGCTATCTGGCTGCCATGGGCGCACGCGCGCGCTACATCCCCTACCGGCAAAACCGCGCCATCATTTTTGACTCCGACCTATTCCATGGCACGGCCGCCTGCCATTTCCGTGACGATTACGAGAGCCGCCGCATCAACATCACGCTGCTCTACGGCCAGCGGGATGCCGACCACACGTCAACGATGTCAGCTAGCACCACTGCCAGTCAAACTGTCACCAGCGCGACCAGTTTCATTGAAGGCCGTGCAGACAGCGCCTTTGAAAACCGTGCTTGGCGCTCGGCCGCCTTGCGTCGTCCGCGCAGGAGCTGAACATGGCTTCGCAACTGGGACAGGATGACTTCGTACTGCACGCCCTGAACGGGATGCGCAATGGCTTCTTTCTCGACACGGGCGCCGCCGATGGTATCACCTCCAGCAACACCCTGCTGCTGGAACGCGACTATGGCTGGCAAGGCATCTGCGTCGAACCGAATACGCGGCTGTTCGCAGCGCTGCGCCACAACCGGCAATGCCTGTGCCTGCCAGACTGTCTGGACCAGCATGCTGCGGAAGTCGAATTTGTGGAAGGTGCGAACCTGCTTGGCGGAATACGGCGCTGCTATCCACCGATGATGTGGCGCTACGTCCAGCGCCTGTATGGCCAGCATCCGCAAAGCGTTCGCAAACGCACACGCAGCATTGCCGACGTGCTGCGCAGCAGCCACGCACCGCCGGTGATTGATTACTGGAGTCTGGATACGGAAGGCTCGGAACTGGCGATCCTGCGTGGTTTTCCGTTTGACCAGTACCGCATCCGGGTACTGACAGTGGAACACAACCGCCAGCCGGTCCGTGCGGAAATCGAAGCCTTGCTCGACTCGCACGGCTATCGGCGCGTGCGCGACTTCGGCATCGATGATGGCTACCTCGGCCCCGGTGTCAACTTGCCGCAGCCACAGCACCAGCACCAGCACCAGCACCAGCGCGCAGCATGGCGCAGTGCGGCACGCCGACGCGCCTAGAACACGCCGTCCTGTTTCATGGCAGCGATCTCTTCGGCACTATAGCCCAGTGTCTGCAGAACTTCGTCATTGTGCTGCCCCAGCGCCGGACCGATCCAGCGCGTCTGTCCCGGCGTGGCCGACAGCTTGGGCGAAATCGCCGGCAGCTTGACCGGCGTACCATCGGCAAACTGGTGCTGCTCGAACATCTCGCGAGCAAGGAATTGCGGGTCGCTCATCATATCGCGCACCGAATAAATCTTACCGGCAGGGACATCGGCCGCCTTCAGCACCGTCAGCGCGCGATCGATATCGAGCGTATCGCACCAGGCCTGAATCGCTCCGTCGATTTCGGCCGTGCGCAGCACCCGGCCATCGTTGCGTTCCAGTTGCGGATCGCCGGCCAGATCGATGCGCCCGATGGCCAGCATCAGCCGTTTAAAAATCGCGTCGCCATTGCCGGCGATCACGATATTCTCGCCATCGCTGGTAGTATAGGTATTCGAAGGCACGATACCGGGCAAAGCACCGCCGGTACG
>JAIELO010000005.1 GCA_019752915.1 Burkholderiaceae bacterium | reverse complement strand
CTTTGACCGCGTGTTCGAGATCAACCGCAACTTCCGTAACGAAGGCGTGTCGATCCGTCACAATCCGGAATTCACCATGATGGAATTCTACGCGGCCTACACCGACTACAAATGGATCATGACCTTCACGGAAGAAATCATCCGTCAGGCCGCCATCGATGCGCACGGCACCGCTACCCTGACCTACGGCGGTCGCGAACTGGATCTGGCCAAGCCATTCCACCGTCTGACCATCGTTGAAGCGATCAACAAATACGCACCGGGCTACACCCCCGAGCAGCTGACCGACATGGAATTCCTGAAAACCGAACTGGCGAAATTCGGCGTCAAGCCGTTTGCCACCTCCGGTCTGGGCGCGCTGCAACTGGCGCTGTTCGAGGAAACTGCCGAAGCCCAGTTGTGGGAACCAACCTTCATCATCGACTACCCGGCCGAAGTATCGCCACTGGCGCGCGCCTCCGATACGCAAGCGGGTATCACCGAACGCTTCGAACTGTTCATGGTGGGTCGCGAGATCGCCAACGGTTTCTCCGAGCTGAACGACGCTGAAGACCAGTCGGCACGCTTCCTGGCGCAAGTCGCCGCCAAGGATGCTGGCGACGAAGAAGCCATGTTCTACGATGCCGACTACATCCGCGCGCTGGAATACGGCATGCCGCCAGCCGGTGGTTGCGGTATCGGTATCGACCGTCTGATGATGATCATCACCGACTCGCCGAACATCCGCGACGTGCTGCTGTTCCCGCACCTGCGCCGCGAAGAATAAGCTGTCGCTGTCCGCCAGCCGGATCGAACGATCTGGCCGGCAGATAGAAAAAGCCCCGCAGCGTCATGCTTGCGGGGCTTTTTTTTGCCGAAGGACTTCCGGCGACTTACTGGATCACGCGGTAGCACGGCGTGTAGTGCTTGCCGGCCAGCTTCATGCGATGCTGCAGTACGAACGACGCCAGCAGCGCGTCCATCGGCCCCATGATGTCACGGTCGCCATGGATTTCGAAGTGGCCATACTTCTCGATGGCGCGGATACCTTCTTCCTTGACGTTCCCGGCCACCACGCCCGAGAAAGCGCGCCGCAGATTAGCCGCCAGCAGATGCACTGGCTGCTGCTTGTGCAGACTCAGATTGCGCATATTCTCGTGCGTCGGCGCGAACGGACGCTGGAACTCCGGATCGATCTTCAGACCCCAGTTATAGTAATAGGCATCGCTACGCTGCTTGCGGTATTCACGCACTTCGCGGATACCGTTCTGCATTTCGCGCGCCACCAGTTCCGGATCGTCGATGATGATCTTGTAGCGCTGCTGCGCCTCCGGCCCCAGCGTATCGTGAATAAACTGGTTAATCTGCACGAAATACTCGCGCGACGTTTCCGGCCCCGTGAAAATCAGCGGGAATGGCACGTCGGCGTTATCCGGATGCAGCAGGATGCCGAGAATGTACAGAATCTCTTCGGCGGTACCCGCGCCACCCGGGAACACCACGATACCGTGACCGGTGCGCACAAACGCTTCCAGACGCTTTTCGATATCGGGCATGATCACCAGTTCGTTGACGATAGGATTAGGCGACTCCGCCGCAATAATCCCCGGCTCGGTAATCCCCAGATAGCGTCCGGTACTCAGACGCTGTTTGGCGTGACCGATGGTAGCGCCCTTCATCGGGCCTTTCATGGCACCCGGGCCGCAACCGGTGCAGATGTCCAGATCGCGCAAGCCCATCTGGTAACCGACTTCCTTGGAGTAGGTATATTCGGCGCGATTAATCGAGTGACCGCCCCAGCACACCACCAGTTTCGGATTCAGCATCGGTTTCAGCACATCGGCGTTACGCAGAATATGGAACACTGCGTCCGTGATGCCTTCCGTGCTGGCGATGTCGAACTTGGGATTATCACTAATCTCGTTACTGACAAAGATAATATCGCGCAGCACGGCAAACAGATGCTCGTGAATGCCCTTGATCATTTTGCCGTCAACAAAGGCGATCCCCGGCGCGCCCTTGATATCGAGCTTGATGCCGCGCTCGCGCTGCACGATGCTGATATCGAACGACTCGTAACGCTCCAGCAGTTCCTTGCCATCGTCGATGGTGCTGCCGCAATTGAGCACAGCCAGTGCGCAGCGACGTAAAGTGTTATATAGGCCACCCTGGCTGGTATCGAGCAGTTTGGCCACTTCCGCCTTCGACAGGACTTCCAGATGTCCTTCGGGCGAAATCAGGGTATCGACAACGTCATGTTCCATGATGCAGAAATCCTTATTCAAATTCGATGCACGGCGCAACTGCCTGCGCCCTCAATATACGACAAACGGCGCGATAGCGGGGCTGACTTTACGCATACCCGCTATCGTCGATTTCATAGCACAAATGCCACAAGTTTTCGAACAGCGCATCAAAATGTCCGGGACAGGCGATTTGTAGATTAAAATGGCGCCCAATTTGGCTCCCCACGAGGGAGTCCGAGACACTTTTTTTCGATCATAAAAATAGGAGAAGCCGCATGAGCGGTGCTACCACCATCAATACGGAAGCGAAGATTCCCGAATTCAAGCAGATCATGGGTCACCCTGCTCCGCTCTGGATGTTATTCATGACCGAGTTCTGGGAGCGCTTCGCGTTCTACGGCATACGCTGGGCACTGGTGCTCTACGTCGTCGCCCAGTTCTATAGCGGTGACTCGACCGGCGAATCTGCCGCCAATCTGGTCTACGGCTCCTATCTGGCGCTGGTGTATGCCGCAGCGCTGTTCGGCGGCTACGTCGCTGACCGCGTACTAGGCTATCAACGCTCGATTCTGGTGGGTGCCTCCTTCATGGCGGCCGGTCTATTCATGATCGCCTTCCCTGACCAGACCGTGTTCAAGTTCGGTCTGGCCACCATCATCGTCGGTAACGGCATGTTCAAACCGAACATCTCGACCATGGTCGGCAAGCTGTATGGCACCACCGACCCGCGCCGCGATTCCGGCTTCACCATTTTCTACATGGGTATCAATTCCGGCGCGCTGGTCGCACCGGTACTGACCGAGTGGCTGGCCTCGGCCATCTTCGGTACCAACGGCATGCCGGCTTATAAAGTGGTGTTCATGGCCGCTGGCGTTGGCATGCTGATTAGCCTGGTGTGGTTCTACATCGGCCGCGCCCAGCTGAAAGGCATTGGCGCACCGGATGAGAGCAACGCCGATCCTAAGCGTCTCGCTTACGTGGTACTCGGTTCGCTGTGCGTGATCCCGCTGGTGTACTTCCTGCTGGCCGCTGGCGCCAACAACCTGCAGATCGTGCTGTCCGGCCTGTTCATCCTGCTGTCGGTGATGCTGCTGATCGAAGGTATCCGCAACGGTAAAGTAGCACGCGACAAAGTCATCGCCATGCTGCTGATCTTCTTCTTCAACATCATGTTCTGGATGTTCTTCGAACAGGCTGGTAGCTCGTTCACCTTCCTGGCCGATAAGATCGTTGACCGCTCGATGTTCAACTGGACCTTCCCGGTTGCGTGGTTCCAGACCGTGAACTCGCTGGCCATCATCGCCTTCGCACCCGTCATCGCCTTCATCTGGGTGGCCATGCGTAGCGCCAATCCTTCGATCCCGCGTAAATTCGGACTCGGCCTGCTGTTCAACGGTGCCGCCTTCGGCCTGTTGATGTATGCCCTGTCGATGCTGGTCAAAATCGATAACAAGATTCCGTTCTGGACCCTGTTCATGGTCTACGTGCTGCAATCGATCGGTGAACTGTGCCTGTCGCCTATCGGCCTGTCGATGGTGACCAAGCTGGCACCTACCCGTCTGGTCGGTCTGGGTATGGGTGGCTGGTTCCTCTCTACCGGCATCGGTAACAACCTGTCCGGCATCTTCGCTTCGCACGTCAGTGGCGAAGCCGGTATGTCGGTGGTGTCGGCACTGAGCGGCTACACCTTCGGCTTCTACTCGCTGATGGCTGGCGGCGTACTGCTGTTCCTGATCGCACCGCTGATCCAGAAACTGATGCACGGCGTGAAGTAAGCGCTTTCGCCTCGATAAAAACGGCGCCTGTCCCTAGGGATCAGGCGCCGTTTCTATTTGCACTGTACCGGATGGGCGTTGAGCCAGTCCTGCAAGCGGGTGACCGCGTCGGCTGGTAAGTGCAGCCCCAGTTTGGAGCGCCGCCACAGAATATCCTGCGCCGTACGCGCCCATTCGTAGCGGCGTAGATACTCCACTTCCGCCACGTACAGCCCGGGCAGGATCGCTTCGCCCATCTCTTCGAGCGCAGTTTTCTGCGCCAGCAGCGTATGCACGCGGGTGCCGTAAGCACGCGCATAGCGCGCCACCAGCAAGGCTGGCAACCACGCATACTGGTTCTGCACCGTGCGCACCCAGCCATCAAACTCCAGTACCGAACGATTCTGCGGCTTGGCGCCAAACAGATCGCCGCCGGGCAGGCAGGCGTCGCGGGTCCACGCACCGTGGCGGTTACCCAGTGCTTTCGCCAGCAGATCGACCGCATCTTCGGCCAGCTTGCGGAAGGTGGTGATCTTCCCGCCAAAAACACTGAGCAGCGGCGGCCCATCGTGATCGACTTCCAGCCGGTAGTCGCGCGTCACGGCTTTCGGGTCGGCGCCATCGTCGACCAGCGGGCGCACGCCCGAGTAGGTCGCCACCACGTCGCCCGGCGTGACCGGCGCAATGAAATACTGGCTGGCGAGCTGGCACAGATAGGCGATTTCGTCGTCGCTAATGGCCACTTGACCGGCATCGCCGTGGTATTCGAGATCGGTGGTGCCGATCAGGGTGAATTCGTGTTCGTAGGGGATCGCAAAGACGATGCGACCGTCGCCATTCTGGAAAATGTAGGCGTTATCGTGCTCGAAGATGCGCCGCACGATGATATGACTGCCTTTAATCAGCCGCAGATGGCCGGGCGCGTGGCTCGGCACGGCCGCATGCAGTAATTGTGCGGTCCAGGGCCCGGCCGCGTTGACCACGCAGCGCGCCGTCACACGGATATCGCCACAACCCTGCTTGTGCAAATCGGCCTGCCAGCCGGAACCCTGCCGCTGCAGACTGCTGCACAGCGTCTGGGTCAGGATAATGGCGCCCTTTTCCTCGGCATCCATGGCGTTCAGCACCACTAGCCGGGCATCGTCGACCCAGCCGTCGGAATAGATAAAGCCCTTGCGAAATTCCGGCTTCAAAGGCTGTCCGGCCGGATGGCAGCGCAGATTGAGCGCCGCCGATGCCGGCAACAGCTCACGTTTGGCCAGCAAATCGTACAGTTTCAGGCCGGCGCGGATCATCCATGCCGGGCGCTGGCCCTGTGCATGCGGCATCACGAAGCGCAGTGGCCACATGATATGCGGGGCAGCGCGCAGCAGCACTTCGCGCTCGATCAGCGCCTTGCGCACCAGATTGAATTCGTAATACTCCAGATAACGCAGTCCACCGTGTATCAGCTTGGTCGACGCCGAGGAGGTATGCGCGGCCAGATCGTCTTTTTCGCACAGCACCACCGACAGGCCGCGGCCAGCCGCATCACGCGCGATACCGGCGCCATTGATGCCGCCGCCGACGATCAGTAAGTCACATTCCAGTGTGTGCTGTGGCTCCGCCATGTCTTCCCCGATGATACGTTTCAGCCCGGATAACGCTACGTTAGGATAAATCTTGCTGTCATCATAGACCGCAGCTCCCGAATTTGCAAAAATCGCTACTTTCCATAGAGAGCGACAGAAACCGGGAAGGCCATCGCGATAGTCTATAATCGCGCCTACCGATGTCTCCGAGAGTGCCTGCCTTGACTACTTCTTCCATCGACTTTTCCCAGTGGCTGACCCGCCGCAACGCCATCCGTGGCGTGATCGCTATCGGCGTTGCCGGTCTGATTGCCGGCGGTCTGCTGATCGCCTATCTGCTGCTGGTGGTCGCCCCCAATCTGCCCTCGCTCGACGCGGTCACTGACTACCGCCCGAAGATCCCGCTGCGCGTGTACACCGCAGACAATGCCCTGATCGGCGAATTTGGCGAAGAACACCGCGATTTCGTCCCCATCAAGGACGTTCCGGAGATGATGAAGAAATCCGTGCTGGCCATCGAGGACAAGCGCTTCTACGAACACAAAGGTATCGACTGGGTGCGCGCACTCGGTGCTGCGCGCGCCAATCTGGGCGGCGCCATGCGCCAGGGTGGTTCAACCATCACCATGCAGGTGGCCCGAAACTTCTTCCTGACCCGCGAAAAATTCTACGGCCGCAAACTCAATGAAGTGATGCTGGCCTTCAAAATCGAAGCAGCGCTGAGCAAAGATCAGATTCTGGAACTGTATATGAACCAGATCTACCTCGGCCAGCGCTCGTTCGGTTTCGCCAGCGCAGCGCAAACCTATTTCGGCAAATCGCTAAAAGATCTCAACATCGCGGAAATGGCCATGCTGGCCGGGCTGCCACAGAACCCGGCACGCCACAATCCGGCCGTGAACCCGAAGCGCGCCAAACAGCGTCAGCAAGTGGTACTCAAATCCATGCGCGACCTGGATTACATCACCGAAGAACAGTACCAGAAGGCGCTGCACCAGACCCTGCACGTTAGCCATCGCGGTCAGGAGTTCGAAACGCACGCGGAATACGTGGCCGAACTGGCCCGTCAGGTGGTGTATGCCCAGTTCAAGGAAGACTCGTACACCAAAGGCATCAGCGTCTACACCACCATCCTCAAGGCCGACCAGATTGCCGCCTACGAGTCAGTGCGTCGCAACGTGCTCAATTACGACCAGCGCCACGGCTACCGTGGTCCGGAAGCGTTCATCAACCTGCCCGCCAACGAAGAGGAGCGCGATGACGCCATCGAAGAAGCGCTGCAGCGCCGTCCGAGCAGCGATCGTCTGATTGCCGCCGTAGTGCTGGACGCTAGCCCGAAAGCGGTCAAGGTACAGAATCCGTCCGGCGAAGAAATCACCATCACGGGCGACGGCCTGCGCCTCGTCACCAATGCCCTGAGCGACAAAGCCAAAGACAGTGTGCGCCTGCGTCCCGGCGCCGTGATCCGCATCATGCAGGAGAAGTCCAGCTGGAGCGTCACGCAGGTACCGCAAGTGGCGGCCGCCTTTGTTTCGATCGACTCCGTCACCGGCGGCTACCATGCACTGGTGGGTGGCTTTGACTACAATCTGCAGAAATTCAATCACGTCACGCAGGCATGGCGCCAGCCCGGTTCCTCGATCAAGCCTTTCGTGTATTCGGCAGCACTGGAAAAAGGCTTCAATCCATCCACCATCATCAACGATTCGCCACTCGACCTGACCGGCGCAGAAACGGGCAACGAAGCGTGGAGCCCGAAAAACGATGACGGCAAGTTCGACGGCCCGATCACCATGCGTACCGCACTGGCAGAATCAAAGAACGTCGCCTCGGTGCGCATCCTGCGCTCCATCACGGTGCCGTTCGCCCACAACTATCTGGGCAAGTTCGGCTTCGATCTGGCCAAGCATCCGAAGAATCTGACACTGGCACTGGGCACCGGCTCCGTGACGCCGGCCCAACTGGTCGGTGCGTATTCGGTGTTTGCCAATGGTGGTTACAGCGTCGAGCCCTACCTGATCGCCCGCATCGTCGACGGCAACGGCAAAATCATCAGTGAAGCTAAACCGCGCACCACTCTGCCCGACGAGGCACGTGTGCTCGACCCGCGCAATGCCTATGTGGCGGATAGTCTGATGCGTCAGGTCACCCGCACCGGCACTGGCGCAGCCGTGGCCAAGCTGGGACGCCCCGATCTGGCAGGTAAAACCGGCACCTCCAGCGATGCCGTGGATGGCTGGTTTGCCGGCTATGGCGGCGGCATTGTGGCCGTTTCGTGGATGGGTTACGACGATTCCAAATCGCTGGGCGGCAAGGAGTTTGGCTCCAGCGTGGCATTGCCGATCTGGATCGACTACATGAGGGTGGCGCTGCAGAGCCGTCCGGCACAGGAACGTCCGGTACCGACCGGGCTGACGCAGGTCAATGGCGAGTGGCTGTACGACGAATTCACCGGCGATGCCGCGCGTCACTCGCTGGACATGGAGGACTATGTGGCACCGGGTGCGGAGAATGTAGCGCCAACGCCGGCAGCACCGGCACCGGCACCTGCGCCCGCCCCGGCTACACCGCCTAACAACTAGTCACCAGCAAGTAGTAGCTAGCAAGCAGTCCAGCTACTACGACACGCACCGGGCTGCCGACAGACTGCTAGGCGCGCAAAAAAGCGCGCGTCATGCGCACCGCGCTGTCGGCAAACTGGTCCGGGGAAATGCCGGCCGCGCGATACTTCCAGCGCTTCACATACCAGTCCTGGAACATCGCCAGAATATGCGCCGCCAGCAGTTCAGGCTCGCCGGCTGGCCGCTGCGGCAGTTCCCTGATCATCGCCGCGAACAAGGACTGCACGTACAGTTCCGATTCCTTGGCCATGGTGCGCTGCGCCGCTTGCAGCACGCGTGAGTCCATGAACACGAAATAGAACCACGGCTGCAAAATCTCCGAGACATAGATCGAAGCACGTACCAGCGCTTCGATGCGATCCAGCGGATCCTCCAGATCTCCGAACAGGCGCGGTATTTCATGGGTAGCATGACGCACCACATCCTCGATCATTTCCGCCAGTTGGTCTTTGCTACTGATGTAGCCATACAGACCGCCCATCGACAGCCCCGTCTCCCGGCATAGATCGCGCAGATTCATGCTGCGAAAGCCCACCTCGTTGGCCAGCTTGAAGGTCGCACGGAAGATTTTCTCGATGTTTTCCAGCGCAGGCTTGCGCCGCTTGACGGTAATCCGTTCCGCGTGATGATCGAGCAGATAGGCCCAGATGTTGTCGCCATCGAGGGGCGTCATCGCCTGAAATTGCTGTAAATCGAATTTGGCTGGCAAGGTCGTCTCTTTGTAGGTTTTTGCCAACGATTATAACGCAGCCCTGTACGCCATATCACCGCTCCGTCAGTTTGGCTCGCGCGGACTAGCGGACGGTCTGCACGGTCATCGCGCCGGTGCTACATTTTCTCTACCGGACCTGAGCCGGACCACAATAAAATCTACGGAGACCACCATGAGACAACGCATCTGCCAGCTACTGGCGTTCGGCCTGATTGCCTGCAGCCTGTTCGCCAGCCCGGCGCGCGCCGCCAGCGCGGGCTACACCCAGACCAGATACCCGATCGTACTGGTACATGGCCTGTTCGGTTTCGACAAGCTCGGTCCGGTGGACTACTTCTACGGCATCGCTGCCGCGCTGCGCAGCGGTGGCGCCCAGGTCTACGTCACCCAGGTCTCCGCCGCCAACAGCAGCGAAGTGCGCGGCGAGCAGTTGCTGATACAGGTAAAGCAGATTCTGGCCGCTACCGGTGCGGCCAAGGTCAACCTGATCGGCCACAGTCATGGCGCTCCGACTGCACGCTACGTCGCCACGGTGCGCCCGGATCTGGTCGCCTCGGTGAGTAGCGTGGGAGGCGTGAATAAGGGTTCGCGCGTAGCCGATGTGCTGATCGGCGCGGTGCCGAACGTGACCTACAGCCTGGCGAATGCGGTGTCGGGCCTGATCAGCTTCCTGTCGGGCAGCCCGACCTTGCCGCAGAACGCGCGCGCGGCGGCGGCATCGCTGAGCACCGCCGGCACGCTGGCCTTCAACAGCCGCCATCCGGAAGGCGTGCCGACGTCGGCCTGCGGCGAAGGCGACTACCAGGTGCGCGGCGTGTACTACTTCTCGTGGAGCGGCGCGCAGCCCTACACCAACGTTTTCGACGTCAGTGATCCGGTACTGGCCCTCACTGCACTGGCCTTTAACGGCGCCAAGAACGATGGTCTGGTGAGCAGCTGCTCAAGCCATCTCGGTCGGGTGATCCGCGACGACTATGCCCTCAACCACCTCGATGAAGTCAACCAGCTGATCGGCATCAGCAATCTGTTCGAGACCAATCCCGTCACACTGTTCCGCCAGCAGGCCAATCGTCTGCAAGGTCTGGGGCTGTAAGGAATGGCCATGCGACTACCGGCCAGACCACTGGGCTACCTGCTGCTGGCCGGCCTCGCAGCAGCGGCACTCTATCTAGGCTGGCGCCAGCCTGCGGTCAGCA
>JAIELO010000441.1 GCA_019752915.1 Burkholderiaceae bacterium | reverse complement strand
ATCTGCCGGTGTTCCGTCTGGTGCGTATGCGCGCCCGTTCGCGGCCCGGTTCGATCGCCGACTATATGGACGTGCTGCTGGACCTGTACGCCACCGATGCCGAATATTCGGCCGATGCGCTGGAAGGCATCTACCAGAATCTGGAAGAAGTCAGTGGCCGCGTGCTGCAGGAAGAATTCACCGACCAGGACGCAGCCGCAGCCCTGAACGCGATCGCCCACGAGGAAGACTTGAATGGCCGGATCCGCCGGAATATGATGGATACCCGCCGTGCGGTCAGCTTCCTGATGCGTGGCCGTTTGCTCAATTCCGAGCAGTTCGAGGAAGCGCGCCAGATTCTGCGCGATATCGAATCGCTCGATGGTCACACCTCTTTCCTGTTCGATAAGATTAACTTCCTGATGGATGCCACCGTCGGTTTCATCAACATTAACCAGAACAAGATCATCAAGATCTTCTCGGTGGCCAGCGTGGCCTTCCTGCCGCCGACCCTGATCGCCTCGATCTACGGCATGAACTTCAAGTGGCTGCCGGAGCTGGACTGGTCGCTGGGCTACCCGTTTGCCCTGCTGCTGATGGTGACCAGCGCGATTGCGCCATTCTGGTATTTCCGCCGGCGCGGCTGGCTGAAATAAGTCACACCAAGAGGTTCGAACTTTCTGCACTGTAATAAAGCAGGGCGCGCTTATCGCTTAAAATCGCGCCAGTGTCACTTTCCGGTCAAACGCATCGGGTATGCTGGCCATCGAAAGTGCGAACATGAACAAAAAACGGCAATTCTTCCCACGTCAGGTGGTTGAAGCCGGCGGTAATCGCTGGGACTGGGCGCTGCTGCCCATCGTATTGGCAGTCTTCGTGATGCTGGCCTATGGCAGCCAGCAGATGGCGCGCCCGTATGAACTGGGGCAGACCCTGCCCCTCTCGCTGGACCCCGTCAATCTACCTTATTACCTGCTGCGCACCACGCTGCGGATGTTTATCGCGCTGGGCGCCTCGGTGGTGTTCAGTTGTGTGTTCGCCGCGCTCACCACCAAATACCGGCTGGCCGAAAAAGTGCTGGTGCCACTGCTCGACATTCTGCAATCGATCCCGATTCTGGGTTTCCTGTCGATTACCGTGACCGCCTTCATTGCGCTGTTCCCCGGCAATCTGCTGGGGGTGGAATGCGCCGCGATCTTCGCCATCTTTACCTCGCAGGCCTGGAATATGGCGTTTTCCGCCTATCAGGGTTTCCGTACCGTGCCGGCCGAATTGTCCGAGGCGGCGCAGGTCTACCAGCTGTCCGGCTGGCAGCGTTTCTGGCGACTGGAACTGCCGTTCGCCATGCCCGGCCTGCTGTGGAATATGATGATGTCGATGTCCGGCGGCTGGTTCTTCGTGGTGGCTTCGGAAGCGATTTCCGTCTCCGGTCAGGACATCAAGCTGCCCGGCATCGGTTCCTACATCGCGCTGGCGATTGCCAATAGCGACATGCACGCCATCGGCTGGGCCATCGGCACCATGTTCGTGGCGGTGCTGATGTACGACCAGCTGTTCTTCCGGCCTTTGCTGGCCTGGGCCGACCGCTTCCGCTTCGAGGAAACCGGCAGCGACACGGCGCAGCAATCCTGGTTGCTGACGTGGCTGCGCCGTACCGAACGCACCCAGGCCATGGTGGCATGGTTTGGCGACCTGCTGGGACGCTCGATTGCGCTGTTCCGCCTCGGTCACGATGGCACCTCGATCCGGGCGCGGCGCGACCAGCCTTCGCTGGTGCCGCAACGGGTGTGGGATGCGGTGATTGCAGCGGTGGTGTTTTACGCCATCTGGAGTCTGGTCCACTTCATCAGCACCGAAGTCGGCTGGGGTGAAGTAGGGCATGTGCTATTACTCGGACTGTACACGCTGATACGGGTGGTGGTACTGCTGGTGCTGGCGACGCTGGTGTGGGTGCCGGTCGGGGTGTGGATCGGTATGAACCCGGTGTGGGCTTCGCGTACCCAGGCAGTCGCGCAGTTTCTGGCAGCCTTCCCGACCAATCTGGTGTTTCCGGTGGCGGTGGTGCTGATCGTGCGCTACAACCTGAACCCTGATATCTGGCTATCGCCGCTGATGATCCTCGGCACCCAGTGGTATCTGCTGTTTAACGTGATTGCGGGCGCTTCCACCATCCCGACCGAACTGCGTCATGCGGCGCAGAATTTCGGGCTATCCGGCTGGCTGAAATGGCGCCGCTATCTGCTGCCGGCGATTTTCCCGAGCTTTGTCACGGGGGCGATTACTGCGACCGGCGGTTCATGGAACGCCAGTATCGTGGCCGAGTATGTGAGCTGGGGGCCGACCACGCTGAAGGCGCATGGCCTCGGCAGCTACATTCAGGAGATGACTACGGCCGGTGACTTCCCGCGCATCGCGCTGGGCATTGGCGTGATGTGTATCTTCGTGATGGGCTTCAACCATTTTGTCTGGCGCCGACTGTACACGCTGGCCGAAAGCCGTCTGCACTTCTAGTGCCGGATCAGCGCTAGCACCAACATTAGAATCAACACCAGAATCAACACCAGAATCCGTATCGGAACCGAATTATGAGTACTCCTATCGTCGAACTGAAAGCGGTCGGCAAACATTTCCGCGGCGCCGATGGTTCCGCGCGCGCGGTGCTGGAAGGCGTGGACTTTACCCTGCATGAAGGCGAAATCGTCGCGCTGCTGGGACAGTCCGGCTCCGGAAAATCGACCATGCTGCGCATCATGGCGGGGTTGATTCCGGCCGATGCCGGTCAGGTGCTGTATCGCGGCATGCCGCTGTATGGCACGGCGCGCGGGATCCGCATGGTGTTCCAGTCGTTTGCACTGTTCCCTTGGCTGACGGTGCAGAAGAACGTGGAGCTGGGGCTGGAAGCGCAAGGCATGCCGGCCGAGCAGCGCGCTCGCCGCGCCGAAAAAATGATTGATCTGATCGGCCTGTCCGGCTTCGAAGGCGCGCTGCCGCGCGAGCTGTCTGGCGGGATGCGCCAGCGGGTCGGTATCGCCCGCGCGCTGGTGATGGAGCCGGAAGTACTGCTGATGGACGAAGCGTTTTCCGCACTCGATGTGCTGACCGGTGAACGGCTGCGCGAAGAGATTCTCGAATTATGGCAGTCCGGCCAGATTCCGACCAAGGCAATTCTGGTGGTGTCGCACAATATCGAGGAAGCGGTGATGATGGCGGACCGGGTGCTGATCTTCGCCAGCGATCCGGGCCGGGTGCGTGCCGAGTTGCCGATTGCGCTGCCGCAGCCGCGCAAGGCGGAAAGCTCGGAGGTACGCCAGCTGATCGATCAGGTGTATGAGCTGATGACGGCTGGTGCCGGCCGGCGTGGTCTGATTAGCGAGAAAGAGGTCAAGCTGCAGCTGGGCGACCGTCTGCCACAGGCCGGCATCGCGCACATGGAGGGGATACTCGAGTTGCTGGCCGAAGAGCCGTTCAGTGGCCGTGCCGATCTGCCGCAATTGGCGCAAGAGACGGAAATGACGGACGCGGAGTTGCTGGAAGTGCTGAATGGCCTGATTCTGCTGGGCTTTGCCTATCTGACCAAAGGGGACATTCTGCTGACCGAACTCGGTAGCCAGTACGCAGCGGCCAGCAATATGGAGCGCCAGGAGCTGTTCGGGCGTCAGTTGCTCGAGCATGTGCCGCTGATCGCCTACATCTGCCACGGTCTGGAGCAGGATAAATCGGGCGATCTGCCGGAGGACTTGTTCCTCAAGCTGCTGCGCTTTACGCTCAGCGCCGAAGAGGCGGAAAAAGCCTTGCGGGTAGCAATCGAATGGGGGCGTTACGGTGATCTGTTCGAGTACAACTTCAATACTGGCGTGATCCAGATGACCCGGGAAGACGAACAGGACGAGGAAGACGCGCTGTAAGTTGGGCTGAGGGGCAAACGGGCTGCAGCCGCAGCCGCAGCCCCCGGGTGCCTAGATTACGCCAGTTTTTTGAACACGCGTGCGGCGGCGGCGATGGTTTCATCGATCACGGCGTCGCTGTGCTGGGCCGAGACAAAACCCGCCTCGAAGGCCGCTGGTGCGAAGTACACGCCTTCGTCCAGCATGGCGTGGAAGAAGGCATTGAAGCGTTCGCGGTTACCGGCCATCATTTCGGCGTAGTTGTTCGGTGGCGTGGCGCTGAAGTACAGCCCGAACATGCCGCCGATGGCGTCGGCGCAGAACTCGACACCGGCCTCCCGCGCTGCCTGCGTCAGACCAGTGGCCAGACGCGTCGCGGTGGCGCTCAGACGCTCGTAGAAACCTTCTTCCTGAATCAGACGCAGCGTGGTCATACCCGCTGCCACGGCAACCGGATTGCCGGACAGCGTGCCGGCCTGATACACGCCACCGAGCGGCGCCATATTGCCCATCAGTTTGGCGCTACCGCCGAACGCTGCTACCGGCAAGCCGCCGCCGATCACTTTACCGAGTGCCGTCAGATCGGGCCGGATGCCATACAGCTGCTGGGCGCCGCCCAGAGCGACGCGGAAGCCGCACATCACTTCGTCGAAAATCAGGATGGCGCCATGTTTGGTGCACAGATCGCGCAGCGCTTGCAGGAAAGCCTGCGAAGCCTTGATCAGGTTCATATTGCCAGCTACCGGCTCGACGATGACGCAGGCGATGGTGTCGCCGTAGGAAGCGAAGGCTTCTTCGATCTGCTGCACGTTGTTATAGTCGAGCACCAGCGTATGTTTGACGAAATCCTCTGGCACACCGGCCGACGTCGGATTACCGAAGGTGAGCAGACCGCTGCCGGCTTTCACCAGCAGCGAATCGGCGTGGCCGTGGTAGCAGCCTTCAAACTTGATGATCTTGTCACGTCCCGTGGCGCCGCGTGCCAGACGCAGAGCGCTCATGGTGGCCTCGGTCCCGGACGACACCAGGCGTACCTGTTCGATGGAAGGCACCAGCCGGCAGATTTCTTCTGCCATCAGCACTTCACCTTCGGTCGGCGCGCCGAATGACAGGCCGCGGGTGGCCGCTTCCTGCACCGCCTTCACCACTACCGGGTGGGCGTGGCCGACGATGGCAGGACCCCAGGAACCGATGTAGTCGATATAGCGCTTGTCGTCAGCGTCCCAGAAGTAAGGGCCTTCGGCGCGGGTAATGAAGCGCGGCGTGCCGCCCACCGAACGGAAGGCGCGCACCGGCGAATTAACGCCGCCGGGCGTGGTTTTCTGGGCGCGTTCGAACAACTGGTCATTCTTGGAAGTGGTAGTCATGATGGCGTCTTCGGTATCAAGTAGGTAAATTCTGCTGGAGATGGAAAAAACGGTTGGGCACCAGTTTGCCCATACCGTAGCGCTGGGCGTGGGCCAGCGCACCGACGGTATATTCCTGTGCCGAGGCGACTGCGTCAACCGCGCTGGCACCACGTGCCATGAAGGCTGCGATGGCGGCCGACAGTGTGCCACCGGCGCCGATGAACGGTCCTGGCATGTGCTGCCAGGCGTCGTGGCTAATCATGCCATCGGCGCCGAACAGGGTGTTGGCCAGTGTATTCGGAGCGCTATTCTCGCCCTGCGCCGGGCTGACGTTGGTGCCGGTGACGAGTACGAATTCGCAACCGAGTGCCAGCAGATGTTCGACGTCCGATTCGATACTATCTTCGGCGCCTTCGCGCCAGGTTTCGGCCAGCCGCCCCAGTTCCACCTGCGACAGCATCAGCAGGGTCGCTTGCGGTACCAGCAACTGGCGAACTGCAATCATCAGTTCTTCCGCTTCGTCATCGCCCAGCGCTGGCAGGCGCGAACTGAATGGATCGACGATTAGCGGTGCATCGGGATAGTCGGACAGTATTTCGGCTATCGCCGCCACCTGTTCCACGCTGGTCAGCGCGCCGACCTTGAAGGCGGCCACGGTCAGGTCTTCCAGTAGCACGCGGGCCTGATCGGAAACCCAGTCAGGGTCGACCTCCTGCACGTCTTCGATGCGGGCGCTGTCGCCGATCAGCAACGCGGTGGTGGTGGCCAGACCGGTACAGGCGAGCGCGGAAAATACCGCCAGATCGGCGTGTACACCAGTGGCACCAGCCGGATCGGCGGCGCCGAAGCTTAATATGAGAGGAGAAGTTTGGATTTGCACGGCGGGTAGATTAAGATACCTGATTCAGCATTTTACTTGATTGAAGGGTATGCCATCGTGAGTAGCAATGAAACAACGCAGCAGTTCCAGACCTGGATGTGCCTGATCTGCGGCTGGATCTACGACGAGCAGGCCGGTTTGCCGGACGAAGGCATCGCGCCGGGAACCCGCTGGGCGGACGTACCGATGAACTGGAGCTGCCCGGAATGCGGCGCCCGCAAAGACGATTTCGAGATGGTCGCCATCTGATGTACCCGCGCCGGCAGCCGCCGGGTGGGCAAACGATGCCCATGCAGTCTGCCTGTGCGCTCCACCGATGCGCTCCACCTATGGTATCGTACCAGCATCACACTCGCGTATAGCGTATAGCGCATGATCCCGAATCCGCCCGCTCAGAACCTGACCATCATGGTGATCGACGATAGCAACACCATACGTCGTTCGGCCGAGATTTTTCTGACGCAGGGAGGTTACCGGGTGGTGCTGGCCGAAGATGGCTTCGATGCCCTCGCCAAAATCCACGACTATCATCCCGCACTGGTGCTGTGCGACCTGATGATGCCGCGCCTCGATGGCTATCAGACTTGCGCGCTGATCAAGAAAAACCCGCAATTTCATGCCATTCCGGTGCTGCTGCTGTCATCCAGGGATGGTCTGTTCGAGCGCGCCCGTGCCAGCATGGTCGGCGCAGCCGCCTATCTGACCAAACCCTTTACCCAGGACAGCCTGCTGGCCGCGGTGCGCGAGCACACCGGCGGCGCGCAGGGCGCCCAATAGAGCAAACCATGGCCATACAAAACGTTTTGATCGTTGATGACTCGCCCACCGAACGTTACTACCTGAGCGATATGCTGGTGCGTCACGGCTACACGGTGAGCTGCGCCGAAACGGGCGAACAGGCCTTGCTGAAAATCCGCGCCGAAAAACCGCAGCTGATCCTGATGGATGTGGTGATGCCGGGGGCGAACGGCTTTCAGGTCACCCGCACGATTGCGCGCGATCCGGCGCTGCAGGATATTCCCATCATTATCTGCTCGAGCAAGAATCAGGAGACTGACCGGATCTGGGGCCTGCGGCAGGGCGCCTGTGCGTATCTGGTGAAGCCGGTCGATGCCGCTGAACTGCTGGCCCAGATTGCCAAACTGGACGAGCAGGGCTGAGCATGGACACGCCGCCGGAACGCCGCAGCCGTTTGCGCCAGTATCAGGTGCAGTTACTGGAACGGATGCAGGCTGCCAGAACCGATGCTGCTGGTGCAGCGCGCGCGCTTGGCGTGCTGATGGGCGGTCAGCACTATCTGCTGGACTTGACCCAGATCAGTGAAATCGTGCCACGTCAGAGTCTCACGCCGGTGCCATTGACCCGGCCCTGGTATCTGGGGCTGGCGAATATTCGCGGCCAGTTGACCGGGGTGGTGGATCTGGCCAGCTACCAGCAGGGACAGGCGCCGGCTGGCGCGTTGCCGGGCCAGCGCGATATTACGCTGGCAGCGGGGCTGGTGCTGCAGTGCGCCTTGCGGGTCGAAGCGCTACTGGGGCTGCGCAATCTGGCGGAGATGCAGCAGGAGGCGCAGCAGGAGAGTCTGCAGGAACTGCCGCAGCAGGTGCCACTGTGGTGCCAGCAGCGCTACCGCGACGTTGACGGACAGGTATGGACCCGGCTCGATCTGGCGCAACTAGTGCGCGAGCCCGGTTTTCTTCAGGTGGGTTGCTAAGGTGCCGTGTCACGACGCAGCACTGCTGAACAGGATTGTTAGGAAAGGCGTACAAGATGGGTGTTTTTTCGCAGGGTGAGCGTACGGCCGACCAGCCGCCAGCAGCAGCCGATGCCGATGCCGGTGGCGCTGCCGCTGCCGCTGCCGCTGCGGTGTCGGCCGAGGTGGCCGACGGCGACGCGCCATTGCGTCTGCGCGATGCGCTGGTGCGGCGTCACGGGCCTGCGGTCAGCCAGCCGGCAACGCCGCTCGATGCCGGTGGCAGTTTCCGTCTGCCCCTGATTGGCCATCTGCCTGCCCAGCGTCAGCTCAGCGTGCTATCGACCTCGCTGGCACTGAGTCTGTTACTGAGCGTCGGCGCCGTGGCGTGGAATACCATTCACAGTGCCCACCGTTCTACCCAGACCCAGATCGCCAGCGACGCGCTGATGCACTCGCAGCGTATCGGCAAGGCGGCACCGAATGCGGTGCAGGGCAGCGACGAAGGCTTCCGGCAGCTCGAACAGAGTCGCAAGGAACTCAATGCAGCGTTCACGCTGATGCTGCGCGGCGGCAGCTATCAGGGCCGTGAACTGGGGGCGCCGATCTTGTCGCTGGCGCCGCTGGTGGCAGGGGCGCGCAAGCAGTGGCAAGGCTCCGATCTGGCGGCCGGCACTATCCTGCTGCTGAAAGCGGATCTGAGCGGCGTTGATAAAACCCTGAAACAGCTGCATGCCATGTCGCCCGATCTGCTGGTGCGCACGGAAGAAATATCTGCCTTCAAAGTGCAGCATGGCGGCAGCCCGCGCGAGATCGCGGCACTGGGCAAGCTGACCATGCTGACCCAGCGTATGAGCCGCAATGCCAGCGAATTTGTCACGCTCGGCGGCGTCAGTTCGGAAAGCGCGTTCCAGCTGGGGCGCGATACCACCGTGTTCCGTAATACCGTGGACGGCTTCCTGAATGGCAGTCCGGCACTGGGCCTGGCGGCGGTCCATGATGCGCCATTGCGCGAAAAATTCGTCAGCCTGAAGGCCGATTTCGAGGATTACCAGAAGCTGGTGACGGCTATTCTCGACAAGCTCGATAAATTCGGTGCGGCCAAAAATGCCGAACAGCTGATCTTCCATGATAACGAAGCGCTGCGTCAGCGCCTGAGCGCATTGCAGCATGCCTACCGCAGCGAGCAGGATGCGCTGGGCCTGCCGTTCTGGCTGATGGTGGCCGGTGGCATACTGACGCTGTTGCTGGCGGCGGCGATTGGTCGCGTGCTGCTGCTCGATTCGCAGCAGCGTACCCGTGGCGCCGAACGGCGCCGGCGCGAAGCGGACGCCATGCGTCAGCAATCGCAGCAGCAGGAAGAGCAGGCCAAGGCTGCCAACGCCCAGACCCAGGCCGCGATTCTGCGCCTGATGAACGAGTTGCAGGAAGTGGCGGACGGCGACCTGACGGTGCAGGCCACGGTGTCGGAAGACATCACCGGTGCGATTGCCGACTCGGTCAACTACACGGTGGAAGAATTGCGCGGCCTGGTGGGCCGGGTCACGGCGACCGCCGAACAGGTGACCGACGCGTCGACTCAGGCGCAGAGCATTTCCAGCGGTCTGCTGGCGGCGTCGCAGCAGCAGTCGCGTGAAATCATCGATGCCTCGGCCACGGTGGTGCAGATGGCCTACGACATTACCGACGTGTCGCGCTCGGCCAGTGTGTCGGCTGATGTGGCGCGCCAGTCGCTGGCAGCAGCGCAGCAGGGCGCCACGGCGGTAGCCAATGCCATCAAGGGCATGCACGAAATCCGCGAGCAGATTCAGGATACCTCCAAGCGTATCAAGCGACTGGGCGAATCGTCACAGGAGATCGGCGAGATCACTGAACTGATTTCCGACATTACCGAGCAGACCAATATTCTGGCGCTGAATGCGGCGATCCAGGCGGCATCGGCCGGCGAGGCAGGACGCGGTTTCTCGGTGGTGGCGGAAGAAGTGCAGCGGCTGGCGGAACGTTCGGCCGGCGCGGCCAAGCAGATCGGCGCGCTGGTGCGCACCATCCAGAGCGACACCCACGATGCCGTGGCGGCGATGGAAAAATCCACCCAGGGCGTGGTGGAAGGTGCGCGCCTGTCTGACGCCGCCGGTGCGGCGCTGAACGACATTTCGCAAGTGTCGGAACGGCTGGCCGGACTGATTTCCGAGATCGCCCAGGCCACCGGTACGCAGGCGACGTCGGCCAGTGCGGTGGCGCAAAATATCCAGCACATTCTGACTGTGACCGAGCAGACCCAGGATGGCACCCAGCAAACCACACTCTCCATTC
>JAIELO010000139.1 GCA_019752915.1 Burkholderiaceae bacterium | reverse complement strand
CGTGCGGATGCTGCGCGCTGCGGGCCCCGCGCCACATCGGGTGACCGCCGTGGCCGCCACCCGGCGTATGGTCATCAAACACGGCTTTCTGCTCGGCGCTGAGCTGGCCGTAGAAGCTCGTCAGGGCCGCCAGATGCGCTTCCATCTGTGCTTGCCGCTGTTTGCTCTGTTCCAGCATTTTGGCTAGCCGATCCGGTGCCGTCATTTTCGCGATGGCCGCACGATCGGGCCGGACATGCTCGCCTGCCACCGGTTTGATGGCAGCCTGATAGGTGCTCCAGGCGGCTTCCTGCTGGGACGTCAGTTTCAGCAGATCATGCAGACGCGCCTGATGTTTGGCATGCATCTCGCCCATTTTTACCCGCATCTGGGCCCGCTCCGGGCCGCTATGAGGCGCCGCTGCCGGGGCGCTCTCCTGTGCCCGGGCGGCACTCATGCCCAGCACGGTAACAGCAATCAGTAGACTAGTGCGCAAGGTTTTCATGGTGTTTCCTTTTTCAGTGATGGAACGGTCGCACTACAAAAGGCAGTGCGTTGAAGCCATCTTGGCAGTGCAAGGTTGCCGCCAAGTTTCCTTTACCGCGCTTTTTGTATCCAGATGTTTCGCCGCTGCCCGCATATACAAGACGATACAAATGCCGATTGCCCAGCAGTACGCGAAGTGGGGATAATGAGCGCATGGAACCCACATCTACAATCTTGATCGTCGACGACGATCGCGACATCCGTTCTCTGCTGGCCGATTATCTGGAATCGAACGGTTACCGCACGCTCGCGGCGGCCGACGGACTGGCCATGTGGAAGCTGCTCGACGAAGCACGTCCCGATCTGGTGGTGCTCGATCTGAACCTGCCCGGCGACGATGGCCTGACGCTGTGCCGCAAGCTGCGTGCCCAGTCTACCCTACCGGTGATCATGCTGACCGCCCGTAACGAACCGCTGGATCGCATCCTCGGTCTGGAAATGGGCGCCGACGATTACCTGCCGAAACCGTTCGAGCCGCGTGAGCTGCTGGCCCGCATCCGTAGCGTGCTGCGACGCAGCAATGCCATGCCCAGTGGCGGTGCTGCCGACAAGGCGCATTTGCTGCGCTTCGCCGGCTGGACGCTGGATCTGACCGCGCGTCACCTACTCAATCCGGACGGCATCGTGATCATGCTGTCGGGCGCCGAATTCCGCCTGCTGAAAGTGTTCCTCGAACACCCCAACCGGGTACTCAACCGCGACCAGCTGCTGAATCTGACACAAGGCCGTGATGCCGATCCCTTCGACCGCTCGATCGACATCCAGATCAGCCGCCTGCGCCAGAAACTGGGCGAAGATGCGCGCCTGCCGCAAATCATCAAAACCGTGCGGAATGGCGGCTATGTGCTGGCCGGTCAGGTGACCATGGAGCCGCACGCGTGAGGGCCTTTTTCGGTTCGATGACGGGCCGCGTGTTTGTGGTGCTATTGCTCGGTATCGTGGCCTCGGCTGCGCTGACCCAGTGGCTGGCGGTGGGCGAACGCACCCGCGCGATCGAACGCTACCGCGATTTCCATGCACTGGAGCGCGCCGAACAGTTAGTGACCACGGCCGATGTGCTGCCGCCGGCGTCGCGTCCCACTTATCTGCGGGTGGCGGGACGGGGGACCGTCAAGCTCGAAGCGACCGAGCTGGCGATGGCGATGGCTTTGCCGCCCACGGAATTTTCGGCCGCCCTGCAACAGCGGGTTGGCAAGCAGATCCTCCTCGGCCCGCTGGCCGAGCGGCCCGCCGTGTGCGACTTGCCGCGCAAGGGACGCGACTTCTTTGCCCCGAGCCAGTGGCATGGCGCTTGCGAAACCATGGCCGTGCAATTGCGCGATGGCACCGTGATGAAGCTGTCGGTACTCCCCCCTCGCACGGCGCCAGCAGCCCAGCATAGCGAACTGCTGGCCATGCTGCCGTTCCTGCTCAGTATTGCCGCGCTGGCCTATCTGGTGACGCGCATGACGGTGCGGCCTCTGAAGCAGCTGGCACAGGCGGCCAAGGATCTGGGCAATGACATCAATCACCCGCCGGTGGTGCTGAGCGGCGCAGCGGAAATCCGTCAGGCCAGTGCGGCCTTCAATGCCATGCAGGCACGCATCCGTCAGCACATCCAGCAGCGCACCGAAATGCTGGCCGCGATCACCCATGATCTGCAGACGCCGCTGACGCGCATGCGCTTGCGGCTGGAAAAAGTGCACGATGATGAATTGCAGCAGCGCCTGGTCGATGACCTGTCGGCCATGCAGCAGATGGTCAAAGAAGGGCTGGATCTGGCGCGCAGCATGGATTCCACGGAAATCATGCAGCCGCTCGATCTGGATGCCTTGCTCGATAGCGTGTGCAGCGATGCCAGCGATGCCGGTCAGGTGGTCGAGCTGCGCGGACATACGGCGATGGCCGTAATGGGACGGCCACTGGCGCTGCGCCGCTGTCTGGGCAATCTGATCGATAACGCCGTCAAGTATGGTCATTACGCCCATGTCTCGGTGGAGCGGCTGATGGGCGCAGGGCGCATCCGCATCCGTGATGGCGGTCCCGGCATCGATCAGGACCAGATGGCGCGCGTGTTCGAGCCCTTCTACCGGGTGGAAAGTTCGCGCTCGCGCAGCTCCGGTGGTACCGGGCTGGGGCTGACCATTGCCCGTAACATCGCCGAACAGCATGGCGGCAGCGTGGTGCTGTCCAACCATGTCGATGGTGGTCTGGAAGTGACGCTGGTGCTGCCTGAATACTACCTTGGCCGCTGATTTCCCGCGATAACTGCGGCCTTCAAGAAATACTATGCGACAATGTTCCGCCCTGCTGAGGCGGCCATTTTCTCGACTGTGTAAAACCACTTCTACCCATGAAAAAATCTACGCTCGCTATCCTAATTACCGTCGTCGTTGCTGCTGCCGCCGCAGGCTGGAACATTTCCCACCGCAGTGCCGAGCCGGCCAAACCGGCCGGCCCCGGACAGCAGGGGCCCACTACGGTCGCCATCACCACCGCCAAGCGGCAGGATGTGCCGGTGGTGTTGCAGGCCAATGGCACGGTGACGCCTCTGAGTACCGTCGATCTGCATGCGCAAATCACCAGCACCATCGCGCGCGTACACATCAAGGAAGGCCAGTTCGTCAAAGCGGGCGAGCTGATGTTCTCGCTCGATGAGCGCAGTGCCCGCGCCAATCTGGACAAGGCACAGGCACAGGTGGTGCGCGATCAGGCCGCACTGGCCGATGTGGAACGCCAGTACCAGCGCGCGCAGGATTTACTGGCGCAGAAATTCATCGCGCAGAGCGCCGTCGATACGCTGAAAAGTCAGGTGGAATCGGCCCGTGCACTGCTCAATGCCGACCGCGCGGCAGCCCGCTCGAGTGGCGTCGATGCCAGCTACAACACCATCCGTGCGCCGATGGCGGGACGGGTCGGTGCGATCAATGTGTTTCCGGGCAGTCTGGTGCAACTGGCGACGTCGCTGACCACCATCACCCAGCTCGATCCGATCACGGTGGCGTTTACCTTGCCGGAATCGGCACTGAGCAGTTTGCTGCAAGCCCAGCGTGCCGGCAGCGTGGCCGTCAAGGCCATCAGCGCCGAAGGGGCACAGGAAGTCGACGGCGCACTGAGCTTCATCGATAACACGGTCGATCCGGTGGCCGGTGTGATCCGCGTAAAAGCCCAGTTCAGCAACCGTGATACGCGGTTGTGGCCCGGTCAGTACGTCAGCACGCGGCTGGTTGCGCAAGTGCTGAAGGACGTGCTGGTGATTCCCCAGAATGCCATCATCAGCAACACGCGCGGCACGTTTGTGTACACGGTCGACGCGGAACAGAAGGCCAAAGTAGTCAACATCAAACGGCTGCATTCCTTCGGTGAAAGCGTCGCTGTCAGCGGGCTCGATGGCACTGAAAAAATCATCGTCGATGGCAAGCAGAATCTGCGCCCCGGTGGCAAGGTGCGCATCGCCGGCGCCGGCCAGAGCAGTGATCAGCAGAAGGGTTAAGCGATGAATCTGTCCGAGTTGTGCATCCGTCGGCCAGTGATGGTGGTGTTACTGTCGCTGACCCTGATTCTGGCCGGTGTGCTGGCCTATTTCTATATTCCCGTCGCGGCCCTGCCGAGCTATAACACGCCGGTGATCAATGTCTCGGCCGATCTGCCCGGCGCTTCGCCGGACACGATGGCGTCTTCGGTGGCGCTGCCGCTGGAAAAGCAGTTCTCCACGATTGCCGGGCTGTCGCTGATTACCTCGACTAACACGCTGGGTAACTCCTCGCTGACGCTGGAGTTCGATCCTAGCGTCAACGTCAACGAAGCGGCCGTCGATGTGCAGGCTGCGCTGTTGCGCGCCCAGCGCCAGTTGCCGATCGAGATGACCGATCTGCCCTCGTATCGCAAGGTCAATCCGGCCGATGCGCCGGTGCTGTTCATGACCATGAATTCGCCATCGCTGACGCTGGCTGAACTGAACGACTACGCGGAAAACCTGATTGCGCCGAGCCTGTCTACCTTGCCCGGCGTGGCGCAGGTAACGGTCAACGGCCAGAAGCGGTTTGCGGTACGGATCCGTGCCAAATCCGAGTTGATGAATGCCCGCAATCTGACACTCGACGAATTGCAGCAGGCGATCAAATCGGCGAATGCCAATACCCCGCTGGGCATCCTCGATGGCCCCAGCCAGACGCTGACGATTCAAGGCAATGCCCAGCTGATGAAAGCGGCCGAGTTTGCCGAACTGATCGTGGCGCAGCGCAATGGCCAGCCGGTACGCCTGAAAGATGTGGCGACTGTCGAAGACAGCTTCCAGTCGGTCAAGACGGCCGGTAGTTATAACGGCGAGCGCTCCATCGTGCTGCTGGTGATGCGCCAGCCCGATGCGAATACCGTGCAGGTGGTCGACGGGGTGCGCCGCTTGCTGCCGCGCTTCAAGACCCAGTTGCCGGCCTCGATCAACATCAATCTGGTCAATGACCGCTCGGTGTCGATCCGCGAAGCGATCCATGACGTCAACCTGACGCTGCTGCTCACCATCTTCCTGGTGGTGATGGTGATTTTCCTGTTCCTGCGCCGGGCTGCAGCGACCTTTATTCCGGCCATCACCATGCCGATCTCGCTGCTGGGGGCGCTGGCGCTGCTGTACGCCTTCGGCTATAGCCTCGACAACGTTTCGCTGCTGGGTATTACGCTCGCTGTCGGACTGGTGGTCGATGATGCTATCGTGGTGCTGGAAAATATCGTGCGCCATATCGAACTGGGCAAGAAGCCATTGCAGGCCGCGCTGATCGGCTCCAAAGAAATGGGCTTCACGATTGTCTCGATCTCGGTGTCGCTGGTGGCGGTGTTCATCCCGATCTTCTTCATGCCCGGCGTGATCGGCTTGATGTTCCATGAATTCGCCGTGGTGGTCGGTCTGTCGGTGCTGGTCTCGGCTGCCGTGTCGCTGATGCTGGTGCCGATGCTGGCCAGCCGTTTGCTGCCGGCCGATGCCATCGATCCCGAGCACGACAAGGGCGGCTTCATCGGTCGCTGGTTCGAAGCGGGCTTTACCGCGCTGCGCAATGGCTATGCGCGTTCGCTCGACGTGGCGCTGCGTCACCGCAACGTGGTGCTGCTGCTGGCGCTGGGCACCTTTGCCCTGACGGCAGCGCTCTACATCACCATCCCGAAAGGCTTCTTCCCCGAAGAAGATCTGGGCCAGATCCGCGTCAACACGGAAGCGTCGGAAGATATTTCTTCGGCGGCCCTGCAAGCCTTGCAGGAGCGGGTCGCTGCCGTGATCCAGCAAGACCCGAACGTGCAGGACGTGACGTCCTTCGTCGGAGGTGGCAATGGCGGGCGGATGTTCCTGGTGCTGAAACCACGCAATCAGCGCAAGAGTTTGCCGGAAGTGCTGGACAGTCTGCGCAAGGCCACCAAGACCGTGCCCGGTATCGCCGTGTATCTGAGTCCGGTGCAGAACTTGCAACTGGGCGGGCGTCAGTCCAAGAGCCGTTACCAGTACACGCTGCAATCGGTCAGCCCCGGCGCGCTCAACGAGTGGGCGCAGAAATACCTCGACCAGTTGCGTGCCGATCCGGACTTCCGCGACGTCACCAGTGATTCGCAGAACCGTGGTCTGCAGGCCAGCCTGAAAATCGACCGCGACAAGGCCAATAATCTGGGCGTGGCGCTCGGCGATGTGCGCACCGCGCTGTATCTGGCGTTCGGTGAGCGGCAGGTCTCGACGATTTATTCGCCCGCTGCCAGCTATAGCGTGATTCTCGAAGCGGCCACGCCGGACCGCCAGTTCGACGATGCGCTGACGCGTATCTCGGTGCGCAACAAGAGCGGCAATCTGGTGCAACTGTCGAGCTTCGCGACGGTGGAACGCACGGTCGGCCCGACTGCCGTTAACCATCAGGGGCAGCTGCAGGCGATCACGATTTCCTTCAATCTGGCCCCTGACGTGCCGCTCGGTACGGCCACTGCCAAGATCGATAAAATGGGCGTGGACATGCATCTGCCGGCGTCCATCATCACCAATTACGGTGGCGATGCGGCGGTGTTCCAGAGTTCGCAAGGCAGCCAGCTGATTCTGATCATTGCCGCACTGGGCGTGATCTATGTGCTGCTGGGCGTGCTGTACGAAAGCTATATCCACCCGCTGACGATTCTGGCCGGTCTGCCCTCGGCCGCAGTGGGTGCGCTGCTGACGCTGCGCCTGTTCAATCTGGACCTGACCATGATTGCCATCATCGGCATTCTGATGCTGATCGGTATCGTCAAGAAGAACGCCATCATGATGATCGACTTTGCCCTGCACGTGCAGCGTAACGAAGGGCGTACGCCGGCCGAAGCGATCCGCGAAGCCTGCGTGCTGCGCTTCCGTCCGATCATGATGACCACCATGGCGGCGCTGATGGGGGCCTTGCCGATTGCGCTGGGACTGGGCGCGGGCGCCGAACTGCGTCAGCCGCTGGGGCTGGCCGTGGTCGGCGGGCTGATTTTCTCGCAAGTGATCACGCTCTACATCACGCCGGTGATTTATCTGTTCCTCGACAAATATAGCGGCTCCGGCCCGATGAGTGACGCCGAGCTGGCCGGTGACGGCGCCGGGCTCGCCCAGCCAGTCGCACTGAAAGCGGTGAGCAGCGTCAAGCATTGAGCCGTGACAACTAGCTGGGGGACGGTTTCTTTATCATAGGCAAGGTGACTATGAGAAAGGACGGTCGCCCATGCAACGCTACAGTGTCGCCATCATCGGCATGGGGCCACGCGGCCTGAGCGTGCTGGAAAGGCTGGCAGCGCTATGCTGCCATACCGGGCTCGGGCTCGACATTCACGTGATCGAACCGGGCGCCTGCGGCCCCGGCGTGCACGATCCCGGGCAGCCCCAGCATCTGCTGATCAATACCCTCGCCAGTCAGGTCACGTTATTTCCGCTCGCGGGCAGCGTGCGCTATCCCAGCGTGTGCGAGGCACTCAGTCTGACGGCATGGGCGCGCCAGCAAGGCTATCAGCGCCACGACGAACACTACCAGTGCGAGCGCTCCGGCACGCCGGTGAGCGACAGCGATTACCTGCCGCGCAGCCTGCTGGGTAGCTATCTGTGCTGGGTCTACCACGCACTGGTGGCGGCCATGCCGGCCTGCGTCACGCTGCAGCATCTGCCGCTCAGTGCCTGCGACCTGTGGCCGATCGCGCTGCAGCGCTGGGCCATCGCGTTGAGCAACGGCGCACGGCTGCAGTGCGACTTTGTGTTTCTGACCACCGGACATGAACCGCAAGTGCCCGACCCTGAACAGGAGCAACTGGCGCGCTTTGCCAGCGATCATCAGCGCCGCAACCGCCGGCTGGCGCTGCTGCGGCCCTATCCGACTACCCGTCTGCAGAACATCGATGCCCGCACGCGTGTGGCGATCCAGGGGCTGGGACTGTGCGCCCACGATGTGCTGGCGGAACTGACGCTGGGGCGTGGCGGGCGCTATGTTGCCCAGCGACAGGGACTACGTTACCAGCCCTCCGGCCACGAGCCGCAACTGACGCTGTGTTCGCGTCTGTGTCTGCCGGCGGCAGCGCGCGGCGTCAACCAGAAGGGGCTGGCGGGGCGGCATACGGCACAATTTTTCACGACACAGGCACTGGCAGCGCTGCGCGCGCGTGCCACGCTGCGCGATGGCAGCAGTCAGCTCGATTTCGAACGCGACGTACTGCCGCTGCTGCAGCGTGAAATGGCCTGGGTCTACCGCAGCACGCTGGCCGGTCATGCGCTGGACCCGGCGCGCTTTGTACTCACGCCTGCCGATCAGGCGCAGATCGGGCGCTGGCTGTTCCCGCTGCAGCAGCGCCGCTTTGCCACGCTGGCGCAGTTCCGCCAGTATGTGCATGACTGGCTGCTGCGCGATCTGGCAGCGGCCCGGCAAGGCAATCTGGGTAACGCCTGCAAGGCGGCGCTGGATGTGTTGCGCGACACCCGCGCCAGCTTGCAGGCCGCGCTGGAGTTTGGCGGCCTGACACCGTCCTCGCACCGGCAATTTCTGCAACGTTACCATCCGGCCATCAACCGCATGGCCTACGGGCCGCCACTGCGCCGCAACCAGCAATTGCTGGCACTGCTGGAGGCCGGCGTGGTGCAGTGGCTGGCCGGGCCCGGCTGCCACATCGAGACCGATGCGGCCAGTGGCCGTTTTCTGTTGTGTACGCCACTGGCTAGTGGCTGGGTTCGGCAGGCGGTGGATGTGCTGGTGGTGGCCCGGCTGGAGGGCTTTTCCCCCACACAGAGCTCCTCCTTACTGATCCGTAATATGCTGGCGCGGGGGCTGGTGCGTCCCTATTGCAATGGCGAGTTTCACCCAGGCGGGCTGGATATCGATGCGGCCAGCCAGTTACTGGACCAGCAGGGGCAGGCTTGTGCCGGGCTGTGGGCGCTCGGTTTCCCCGTCGAGGGGGCGCACTATTACACCCATGCTTTGCCCCGCCCGGGGCTGGTGTCGCGTGCCGTGCAGGATGCCGAGCGCTGTGTGCTGGCGCTGGCCGGGCAAGTGCTGCCGCAGCACCAGCGTGGTGCACTGGGACTGCCCAGCTGATACATACCGTAACATCCTTCAAGGCTGGGAGCTAGTAAGCTAGCAACGCTAGGGTGGCGGGCGGCCTGCCGGGTGGGCATGTCGCGTTGCCCCGGCGCGGGTCGGCGGTTCACAAAACCGCGCGACTCTGGCACTATGGCCGCAATTCGACGTCCTTCCCCATCAAGGTTTGCTATTTTGCATCACGATCCCCATATTCACACGGCCCATGCCGATTACTGCGCGACCTGCGGCCAGCGGCTGCCTGACAGCGTCGGATATGGCTCGTGGGAAAATCAACGCAACAATAAGCGGATCGGTATCGGCATTTCCATCGCGCTGCACTTGCTGGGCGTGCTGTACTATTTTCTGGCGCCTGCGCCGGATCGCAAGCATGCGGCACCGCCCAAGGGCGGGGTGATGGTGTATATCGCGCCGACCAAGGATAAAACCCCCAACAAACCGCAACCGAAGAAAGTCGAGGTGGCCAAGGCCAGCAAGCCGCCACCGCCACCGAAACAGATCGCCAGCCGTGATACGCCGGCGGCCAGCAAACCCAAGCTGGAAACCTATGTGCCGCCGCTGCAGGCCGTGATGACGCCGCCGCCCGAACAGGATATGGCGGAAATGATCGCCAAGCGCCGTGCTGCACGGGAAGCGGCCAATCCGCAGCCGGCACCGCCGGCGCCGGTGGAGTCGGAAAACGAACGGGCGCTGCGCATCGCCAAAGCCAATATCGCCGGTGCGCAAGGGCGTTCCAGCGGGGCCGATCGCGACGACACGGGCGGGATTTTCTCGGTCGACAAGAGTTACCACAGTGCCGATGTGAAGTTCCGTGGCTGGAATACCAACTTCAAGCGCAACTGGACTCAGCAAGTGCACGTGGAGCAGGGCGCCGAGCCGGATATCGAAACCGCCGTGGTCAAGGAAATGATCAAGGTGATCCGCAAGGAAAAGCAGGGCGACTTCCCGTGGGAATCGCGGCGTCTGGGCAAGGTGATTACGCTCAGTGCGCGTAAAGAAGACGAGAAGGAATTGATCGCCTTCCTGCTTAAAGAAATGTTCCCCGAATATACGCGGGGCGCGTCACGCTA
>JAIELO010000388.1 GCA_019752915.1 Burkholderiaceae bacterium | reverse complement strand
TTTGCTCGACCCGGCGGCAGCTCCGCCGGCACAGGTGGCGCTGGCCGATGGTCTGATTGGCGCGACCGCCTTCTTCATCCTGCAAGGTGTGGCATTGCTGATCATCGCCGACGATCTCGCGCAACCGGGCATGCGCGCGTTAACGCTCAGCTTTATCAGCGCCGGCACCATCGTGTACCTGCTGATGCGGCTCTACTACTGGCGCAGCAAAACCACCGGGGTGCCGGCCATCCTGCACGGCGGCACATTCCGCGCCGCCTTGCTGACTGCTGCGCCGACAGCATTGATCGCAATTCTCTGCGGGCTTGGCTATCTGACTGCTATCCGACACTCGGAGCTGGCGCCCATGCTCGGCAAAGGCGCGACAATCACTGACACGCACCGCAACTGGCTGCTAGGATTAGCCGTACTGGCCGCGCCCCTGTGCGAAGAATTTCTGTTCCGTGGTCTGATCTTCGGTGGCCTGCGCCGCAGCATGGCGGTGCTACCATCGGCCGTTCTCAGTGCAGCAATCTTCGCGATCGTACATCCACCCATTGCAATGCTACCGGTATTCATTCTCGGTCTATGCACCGCATGGAGCTACCAGCGCAGCAAGACGCTGCTAGCGCCGATGCTGGTGCATGCGCTGTACAACGCCGCAATGGTCATGCTGTAGCATCCCCCCGAAAAAAAACGCCACCGCGATCTTCGATCGGGGCGGCGTTCCAAAAATCCGGTGATCAGGGGATCACGTCACCGGCGCAGGATTAAACAGCACTAGCGCGTTATGCAGCTTCCATTTTTCGGCCCAGGTCTGACGGCCACTGGCCACGTCCAGCAATAACTGGAACAGCTCCCAGCCGACATCGGCAATCGTCGCTTCGCCACTGGCGATACGGCCCGCGTTAATATCCATCAGATCGTGCCAGCGTGCCGCCAGTTCATTGCGCGTCGCCACCTTAATCACCGGCACCTCGGCCAGACCATACGGCGTACCACGGCCGGTGGTAAACACATGCAGGTTCATACCGGCTGCCAGTTGCAGCGTTCCGCAGATGAAATCGCTGGCTGGCGTGGCGGCGTAGATCAGGCCTTTACTGGTCAGCTTTTCGCCGGGCGAGAGCACCCCGGAAATCGGGCTGCTGCCGGATTTGACGATCGAGCCCATAGCCTTTTCAACGATGTTCGACAGGCCGCCCTTCTTGTTGCCGGGCGTGGTGTTGGCGCTGCGATCGACGCCGCCGCGCTTCAGATAATTGTCATACCATTCCATCTCGCGGATCATCGCCTCGGCCACTGCCGGCGTCGCAGCGCGCGCCGTCAGCTGATCGATCCCGTCGCGCACTTCCGTCACTTCCGAGAACATCACCGTGGCACCGGCGCGTACCAGCAGATCGGTGGCAAAACCCACCGCAGGGTTAGCCGTGACACCGGAAAAGGCATCGCTACCACCACACTGCACCCCGACCACCAGTTCCGACGCCGGAACTGTTTCGCGGCGGCGCTGATTGAGTACCGCCAGATTGGTTTCGGCTTGCTGCATGATCGAGTCGATCATCGACATGAAGCCCACATGCGCTGCATCTTGCAGGCACACCAGCGCCGGCTCGGCGCCGCCGCCATTCTGGATCGGGATCGAACCTTTCGGGAACAGCCGCGTAGGTTGCAGCTTTTCGCAACCGAGACTGACCACCATGGCCTGACCACCGAAGTTGGGGTTCAGCGTAATATTGCGCAGGGTACGGATCGGCACCATGGCACCCGGCGCGTCGATCGCTACGCCACAGCCATAGGTATGCTCCAGCCCTACCACATCATCCACATACGGATATTTCGGTAGCAGTTCTTTTTTAATCCGCTGCACCGCAAAGTCCACCACCCCGGACACGCATTGCACGGTGGTGGTAATTGCCAGAATATTGCGGGTGCCAACGCTGCCGTCCGGATTACGGAAACCCTCGAAGGTATAGCCTTCCAGCGGCGCAGCAGGCGGTGCAAGATTGGTCGACACTGGCAGGTTGACCAGTTCACGCGCATCCGGCATCTGCACCTGCGCCTCGCCCACCCAGCTACCGGCGGCCAGATCGCAGGCCGCATAGCCAATCGTGACGTTGTAGCGGCGCACCGGATCGCCCTGTGCCAGCGCACGCAGCGCCACTTTGTGCCCTTGCGGCACCGCCTCCAGCAGCGTCAGGCCACTGGCAAATACGGCACCGGCAGGCAGCCCACCGTCATTGACGACAATGGCGACGTTATCGTTTTCATGCATCAGGATGTAGCGCGGTGTTGCGGCGCTGCTCGGTGTGCTCATCTGGCGTCCTTTACCGGGTTCGGCATCCCGGAATCGTTGTAATTTTGCGGTAACTGGCCTTGAAAAAAGTGGTCAGGCCACTTTTCCCGATCCCTTCCGCAGTCTTCGTGTGGCCTCTACACCACACATGATTTAGTCTTATTTATCAGATACTTACATCGATAAACAGTACTTCCCTACTGCTGTACCACGATTTTAGTATGACAGCTAAAAATAAATTTGGCTAGTCCACATTGCATCTTTGGTCTGACCACTTTAGAATGGCCTGACCAGATGGCAAACTTAATGCCACGACAAGTTGATGAGACCAAGAGACCCTAGTGAAGAAGCCTGCCCTCCCTGTTGAAAGCAATGCCCACGAACCGCGTCTGTACCGGGTAGTGGCCAATCGCATTCAGGATCTGATCCGCGACGAGCACATCGTCGGTGGCGAACGTCTGCCATCGGAGCGCGATCTATCCACCAAACTCAATGTCAGCCGCGCCTCGCTGCGCGAAGCGCTGATCGCTCTGGAACTGAGTGGTGTGATCGAAGTACGTGGCGGCTCCGGCGTGTATGTCAGCGAAGTGGCCGAACCGGCCGCTGCCGACCTGCCGGAAGCCGGCCCCGGGCCTTTCGAAGTGCTGTCGGCACGCCGCCTGATCGAAGCGGAAATCGCCGCCATTGCAGCCCGCGTGGCCACCGACAGCGCCATCGACGCGATCCTGAAAGCGGTGGTCGAGATGGAACAGAACCACGACAACTACGCCAGCAACGAGCAGGCCGACCGCAACTTCCATCTGGCGATCGCGCGTGCCACCGGCAACAGCGCACTGGTGGGATCGCTGAACTATCTGTGGGACCAGCGCGGCCGCCTGTGGCACAAACTCAAAGAACACTTCCAGACCGAAGAACTACGTCAGGAAACCCTGAAAGATCACCGCCGCATTCTGGAGGCCATCGCCGCCCATGATCCGGCTGCAGCACGTAAAGCCATGCGCTCCCACCTGGAACGCGTGACCCGTACCTTCTCGCGCGGCTAACCGCCAGCGTAGCAGCAAGTAACTGGTAGCAGGCAGTAACGCAGAACCGGCCTCGATGCCGGTTCGCGAAAAAAAAGTAATCAAGTTATCGACCGGTTTGCAACCTCGGCGCGCGTTCTTCGCAGCGTCCCTCGTCGCAACGGCACGGAGTACGCGAGGTGCTCCACACACGCCAGCGCTTTTCAGCGCGCGTATAACTTTATTAAAAAGACCCAGGAGACCCGCATGAAACAGTCCGCACCATTGGCACAGCAACGCTCTGCCCAACCCCGCTTGCTGCTGTCGGCCATTACGGTGGCCGTACTGACGCTGGCTAATCAGGCCGCAGCACAGCAAAGCGGCGAAGCTGCCATGACCCGCGTCGAAGTGACCGGTTCCAGCATTAAACGTCTGGCGACCGAAGCCTCGCTGCCAGTGAGTACCGTCAAGGCCGAAGACTTTATCAAGCAGGGCATGACGACGCTGGCGGACGTGATGATGACGCTGCCGCAGTCTGCCTCGCTGGCACCATCGAACGCCGGCTCCGGCACCAACATCAATCTGCGCGGTCTGGGTGTCAATCGCACACTGGTCCTGCTGAACGGCCGCCGTCTGGCCAACGAAGCAATCGCCGACGGCTACGCCAATCTGGACGTGATCCCGATGAGCGCCATCGCCCGTGTCGAAATCCTGCGCGACGGTGCCTCCTCGATCTACGGTTCCGACGCCATCGGCGGCGTGGTCAACTTCATCACCAAAACCTCGTTCGAAGGTCTGAGCCTGACCGGTCAGGCAGTCCAGCCGGAACGTAACGGCGGCGGCGACGAACAGCGCGCCAGCATCACCTGGGGCAAGGGTAATCTGGAACGCGATGGCTGGAGCGTGTACGGCACCATCGACGCGCACCAGCGTACCCGTCTGGCATCCTCTGATCGCGCCGACCTGAGCTCGGCCGCTCTGCTGACCAGCATCGGTCGCCCTCCAACGCTGGGCACGGGCGGCAATGCCACCCCGGCCAACTTCACCACCGCCACCAACAAGACCGCACAGAACCCGTACGGCAGCACCGGCTGTCTGGCCCCCTACTCGATCAGTGGCCAGAAAGGCACCTGTATCCTCGATGCCAATGAATACGGCACCGCACTGTATGCCAACCAGCAGGTGACCTTCTATGCCCGCGCAGCGAAGAAACTCAGCGAAGATCACGTCATCACGATCGACTACTCGCGCGGCGAAGAATTCATCCTCGGCACCAAGAATCCGACCAATGCACTGGCGGTGAATGGCGTCAGCGCCTCCCTGCCCTCGACCAGCAAATGGTATCCCGGTAAAGCCGGCGGCGTACCTGCGGTCGCAGGTCTGAATAACGCACCATTGAACGTCACCTGGGCAGTGGCCGATCTGGGTCTGGCCACCACCAAAGACGTACAACTGAACCAGCGCTTCGCGATCAGCGACGAAGGCAAGCTCGGTAACTGGGACTACAAAGCAGGTCTGGTGGTGGGTATCTCCAACCGCGATAACTACTACAAATCCGGCTACGTCAAAGGTCAGGGTCTGCTCGATGGTCTGAAAAACGGCGTCCTGAATCCCTTCGGTCTGCAGGATGCCGATGGCCGCGCCTACCTCGACACCATCCGAGTCGATGGCGAGAAAAACCGTACCTCCAAATCGACCTTCACCGGCATCGACCTGACCGCCAGCCGTCCGCTGATGGAACTGGAAGGCGGCTCGATGGCGCTGGCACTGGGCGCCGATCTGCACCGCGACACTACGGAAGACACCAAGCTGCCGATTACCAGCGCAGTGACCTATGCCGCCAGCTCGCCATCGCATGGCGAAGGCCAGCGCAATGTGGCAGCACTGTTCGCCGAGCTCAATGTACCGCTGACCAAAACGCTGGAACTGAACGCCGCCGTGCGGGACGACCATTTCAGCGACTTCGGTAACACCATCAACCCGAAAATCAGCTTCCGCTACGAGCCCACCAAGCAGCTGATGTTCCGTGGTTCGGCCAACACCGGCTTCCGCGCACCGACCCTGTTCGACCGCTACGGCTACCGTCTGCCGGGTGCTACCGGCCTGACCTCGGCCAAATGGGATGATCCGGTACTCTGCCCTGGTGGCACGCCCGGCGTAGCCGGCACCGGTAAAGCGCTGGCCGGTTATGTCGCCTCGACCGTCTGCAACACCACGCTGCCGAAGCAGACCGGGTCGAACGCTGAACTGGTACCGGAAAAATCCAAAGGCTTCACCTTCGGTACCGTGTTCGAGCCAAGCAAGAACTCGACGATCTCGCTCGATTACTGGAACATCAAGATGACCAATATGCTGGCCAACTTGCCAGAGCAGGTCTACTTCCTCGATCCGGTCAAATACGCTGCCTACTTCGTCCGTAATGCCGATGGCACCATTAACTTCATCAAGAACACCACGATGAATCTGGGTGGCCAGAAAGCCGCCGGTATCGACGTATCGGCTTCGTATGTATTCCCGCGCACTGCCTACGGCACCTTCAAGGCATCCATTGATGGCACCTACCTGACCCAGTTCGACAACCAGCTCGATAACGGCAGCCCGTACGTTTCGAACATCGGTCAGTTTGGTCTGGCCAGTAACGGCACCACTTCGAGCTTCCCGATCATCACCTTCCGCTGGAAACACACGCTCAAGCTGAACTGGGCTGCCGGTAACTGGAACAGCCAGCTGACCCAGAACTACAATTCCAAGTACACCGACCAGAATCTGGTGGCGCAGCAGTACTGGCGCAACATCAATTCCTACAAGGTGTGGAATCTGACCACCACTTACAGCGGCTTCAAGAACATTTCGGTCACCGCAGGGATCACCAATCTGTTCAACGTGAATCCGCCAGTGACCAACAGCAGCCTGTATAGCTTTGGTTACCTGAGCAGCGCCGCCAGCCCGATCGGCCGCGCCTATAACGTCCGTGCCACCTATTCCTTCTAACGAGTCGAATGATGTCTAAAGTTGAACAGCAAGTGATAGGCCCCGGCCGTCGCCGCTTCCTGCAAACCCTCTCGGCGGCCGGTCTGACCGGTGCCGTGGGTCCGGCAGCCGTGGCAGCGACCGGGGCCGCCGATCCCTGGAAACAGGCTGACGCGATTATCCGGCGCGTGCGCCAACCGCTGAAATTCCGTGCCGAAGATTTCATCGTCACCAGCTACGGCGCCGCCACCTGCGAAGTACGTCCCGTCACCGCGTGGACCTCCTTCACCGAGTCGGACACCCTGAATACCCCGGTGGCAGGTTCGCACGACTGCTATCCGGCGATCGCTGCCGCCATCGCTGCCTGCCACAAGGCCGGTGGTGGCCGGGTAGTGATCCCGGCCGGTAACTGGCTGTGTGCCGGCCCGATCGTGCTGCTGTCGAACGTGCACGTGCACCTGAAAGCCGGTGCGCACGTCTACTTCAGCAACAACCCGGCCGACTATGCCAAGTACGGCGCTTACGATTGCGGCCCGCACGGCAAGCTGTCGATCACCCGCTGGGAAGGCAACGACCTGCTGAACTACTCGTCGATGGTGTATGCCCACGGCCAGAACAACATCGCGCTGACCGGTGAAGACTGGACCAGTATCCTCGACGGTCAGGCCGGTGTGATTTTCGATGGCGATGTGGATTGCTGGTGGTCGTGGAAAGGCCGCGAAAAACCGAATTGGGCCGGCGACATCGCGGCCGGTACGGGTAACTACGTCAAGCACACCAAGGGCAAGACGGAAGTGCACATCAATCCGCTCAATCCGGTCTCGCTGCGCGAAGTGGCGCCGCATCTGAGTGAAGCGGAAGCAGCCTTCATTCAGGGGCCGAACGACAAATGGCGCACCGATTCCTACTTCCTGCGCTCGCTGGCTGAAGCCCGCGTGCCGGTGGAGAAGCGTATCTTCGGCATCGGTCACTATCTGCGCCCACACATGGTGCAATTCATCAGCTGCACCAACGTGCTGTTCGAGGGCTATCAGACCACCAACACGCCGTTCTGGCAGCACAATCCGGTCAACTGCCACAATATGCATGTGAAGAAGATCTATGCCAACAGCATGGGGCCGAACAGTGATGGTTTCGATCCGGAGTCGTGCACCAATGTGCTGATCGAGGACTGCCACTTCAACACCGGCGACGACTGCATCGCGATCGACTCGGGCAAAGGTCCGGACATCCAGTTCGGCCCGGCCAAGGACATCGTGATCCAGAACTGCAAAATGCAGAGTGGTCACGGCGCGCTCACGCTGGGCAGCATCATGTCCGGTGGGATCGAGAATATCTACGCGCAGAATCTGGTGTTTGAAAACGCCCACTGGAAAACCGACCCGCTGAACATCGCGATCCGGCTCAAGACCAATATGAGCCGTGGCGGCTACCTGCGCAATATGCATGTACGCAATGTGCAGATCCCCAACGGCATCCGCACCACGCCAGCGTTCTATTCGACCTTGCCGGGATCGCTGATTCCGACCAAGAGCGTGGCCACGTCGGCCGGTGGCATCATCACCATCGACTGCGGCTACGATCCGATTAACGATAACGTGCGCATCCGTCCGCCGAGCGTCAGCCATGTGCGCATTTCCAACGTCACCTGCGCCAACGCTGCCACCAAAGCCGGTAACTTCTCCTGCTATCAGGCAGTGGTGATACTGGGGCCGGTAGCCTCGGATTACAACGGCCCGGGCAAGCCGACCATCCTGCCCGTGTCCGATATCGAGATCAGCGATTGCGATCTGGGTACGCCGGTCAATGCTGCACAACCGCTATATCTGTACAACGTCAAAGGTCTCAAACTGAAAAACGTCAAGATCGCCGGCAAGGTGGTCAATCAAACTCTCTCCGCCTGAGTTGAAGCGCCGGTCCGCTCTGCGGCCGGCGCTTTTTTTCATTCCCCACCCGCCCATGAAACCATTCCGATTCTGCCTCGCCACCCTGCTGGCCTGCTGCGCCGCGAGCGTCTGCCTCGCCGCTGACCTGCCTGCCAGACCTGTGCGTCTGCTGCTGGTTGGCGATTCCACCATGGCCAGCAACAGCGGCTACGGTGATGCTTTCTGTGCCCGCGTCAACCGCGCCAATACCTGTTTGAATCTGGCCAAGGGTGGTCGCAGTTCCGGCAGCTTCCGCGCCGAAGGCCGCTGGGACGAAGTGGAAGGTCTGCTGCGCGGCAGTGCTGCCTACCGCAGCACCTATGTCCTGATCCAGTTCGGCCACAACGACCAACCGGGTAAGCCGGGCCGCTCGACCGATCTGCAAACCGAATTCCCCGTCAATATGGCGCGTTACGTGCGCGAAGTACGCGCGCTGGGCGGCATACCGGTACTGGTCACACCGCTCACCCGGCGCAGTTTCACCAAGGGTGTGCTGGAAAATAATCTGCAGCCGTGGGCCGACGTCATCCGCGCCACGGCAGCGCAGCAGCAGATAGCGCTGCTCGACCTGAATGCCGACAGCTACGCCGCCGTGCAAGCCATGGGCGAAGACGAAGCCGATACGCTGGCAGTCGCACCGCGTCCCGACACACTCAGCGAAGCAGCGCTCGCCAGTGGCAAAGTGGAGCTGGCCGGCGCCGCCAAATCGGCCTTTGACCGCACGCACGTGGGCGCCAAAGGCGCCGCCTTCTTCTCGCGCATGGTAATGGATGAAATGAAACGCGCGCTGCCCGAATCGGCCGGCTACTTCAAACCCGAGAACGAACAATGATGCATACCCGGCGACTTCGCTCTTCACTGGTACTGGCTAGCCTCGCCTGCGCGGCGGGCTTCAGTGTGCAGGCGCAGGATGCGCGCAACGTCACGGAACCCGTCGTGCCGCCGGTATGCGCGGTACTGACGCCGGCCGATACCGCGATAATGGCCAGTGCGGCCGGTGCAGCAGGTGCAGTGGATGCGGCCAGCCAGATCCAGCGCGCCATCGATCGCTGTGCAGCGGGTCACGCCGTACGCCTGTCGGCACAGGATGGCCGCAGCGAATTCGTGGCCGGGCCGCTGACCTTGCGCAGTGGCGTCAGTCTGCTGATCGATCAGGGCGTCACGCTGTACGCCAGTCGCAATCCGGCGCTGTACGATCGCGGCAACGGCACCTGCGGCCGCATCACCGATGCCAGCAAGGGCTGCAAGCCGTTCATCAGCGCCAGCAAGACGCAGGGCAGCGGCATCTATGGCGAAGGCATCATCGACGGTCAGGGGGGCCGGGTGGTGGAAGGCCTGAGCGAATCGTGGTGGCAACTGGCACGCCGCGCCCAGAAGCTGGACGCCCATCAGAACGTGCCACGCCTGATCGAAGTCACGGAGTCTCGCAACTTCACGCTGCACCGCATCGCGCTGCGCAATTCGGCCAACTTCCACGTTACCCTGAACGGCGTGGATGGGTTCACTGCATGGGGTGTACGCATCGATACGCCTGCCACGGCACGCAATACCGACGGCATCGATCCTATCTCGTCACGCAACATCACCATCGCCCATAGCGTAATCCGCACCGGCGACGACAACATCGCCATCAAGGCCAGCGACAAGGGGCCATCGGAAAATATCTCGGTGCTGCATAACCGTTTCTACAGCGGCCATGGCATGTCGATCGGCAGCGAAACCATGGGCGGCGTGCGGCGTGTACTGGTGGACGATCTGACGCTCGACGGTACCACCTCCGGCCTGCGCATCAAAAGCGATGTCTCGCGCGGCGGCATAGTCGAACAGATCCAGTACCGCAATGTCTGCCAGCGCGACGTCAAGGCACCCATCGATTTCAGCACCCGCTACAACCCGCGCGCCAGCGGAACCCTGATACCAGTGTATCGCGACATCACGCTCGACAATGTGCACAGCCTCACGCCGGGGCGCATCACCATGACTGGTTACGATGCCGCCCACACCCTGCAGATCAGCCTTGAGCGGGTCAGCATTGCCGCCGGTGGTGAGCGCAGCATCAGCGATGCAGCAGTGCGCGGCATCGCTGATGTGGCGCTACCGGTAGCCGATAGCTGCGCCGGACGCTTCCTGCCCTATCC